>DATMEE010000372.1:0-2915 GCA_035557035.1 Phycisphaerae bacterium | reverse complement strand
TGCTTCTGTCCCGCCCGGAACGTGGAGATCACCGCGGCGGCCAGCAACAGGGCGGCGCCGATTTCGGCGCCGGTGGCATGAAGCCCGCGGCGCCGTTTGAAAGAATCGAAGAGCACCCAGGCGGCCACGGCGACGATCACGGCGGCAATGGCGAACGTCGTGGCGGGCTGCGGTCCGGCCGGCGCGCTGAGATTGCGCAACAGGCGCGGCATCTCAAACGTATGGGTCTCGGGGATCAGGGAGCGCAGTGGAATCAGCGCCAAGAGCACGATCAACGCGACGTGGCGAAGCCGTTCAGAATTCGGGGAAAGCGCGGCGGGATTCTCTTGCTTGAGCTTATTCATGGGCGGCGGAACTTTCCAGCAGGGCGACCAGCAGCACGACAAAAAGCGTATGCAGCAGAATCCCCCACGCCTCCATCCAGGTCGCCCGCGGAAGCAGCAGCGCCGGCATCGCGGTGACGAGCGTGGCCAGCCAGATCACCAGCACCGCCTTGCGCACGCTCATGCCTCGATTGAGCAGTCGGTGCGAAAAATGGCGCCGGTCCCCGCGCCACAGCGGCGTGCCCAGTCGATACCGAATCAAAAACACGGAAAAAGTGTCATAGAGCGGCACGGCCATGACGACCAGCGGCGAGAAAACCCCGATGGGCCGCTCATTCTGATGCGGATCGACGAACGTCGTAAGAATGGTAAAGACCGCGAGCAGGAGTCCGATCACCGTGCTGCCCGCATCGCCCATGTAGATTCGCGCCGGGTGATAATTGAACGGCAGAAATCCCAGCAGCGCGCCGACGAGCAGCCAGCAGCAGGTAGGCACGAATAGTTGCCCGGCCCGCATCGACGTCAGCGCGAAGATCGCGGCCGCGATCGCCGCCACGCCGGCCGCCAACCCGTCCATGTTGTCGAGAAAATTCAGCGAGTTGATCAGCGTCAGAATCCAGAGGATCGACAGCGTAATCGAAATCGGCGGCGAAAGATGACTCAGCAGCCGCAGGTCGAAAACGATGACGAGGATGGCCGCAAGCGCGATCTGCACCAGAAATTTCACGCCCGGCCCCAGCGCGCGGGCATCGTCAATCGCGCCCAGGACGCATAGCACCAACGCGGCAGCGCAGACCGCCAGAGCAATAGGCGCTTTCGCCGCGATGCCGGGAAGATGCGCCACGATGTCGGCCGGCAGCCACGCCGGCGGGTTCGCCGCGCACATCTGCGCGAACAGCGTGCCCGCCAATATCGGCAGCACGATCGAAAGGGTGATCGCGATGCCGCCCCCCAGCGCAATCGGACTGGCATGGGCCTTGTGGCCGCCGGGCCGATCAACGAACGCGTGCCGCAGCGCCCATCGGCGGATGAGCCATGTCCCCGGCGCAGCGATCATGAATCCAAAGGGAAGGGCGAGGAAAGGAAGTATGCGGGCGTCGATCACGCGATTTGCACTGCGGCCTTCGCGCCGGGCCGAACAAGGCTGATGGACCCGCTCGCGCAGGAGGATGCTATTGAAAGGCCCTGTGCAAGTCTATATCGTACGTTCGGAGCGAAAAGAAGTTTGGTGAAGAAGGAACTGCGTGCGAAGCTTCGGGCTCTTCTGGACGTCATGACGCCGGAGGAGATTCGAGAGAAGTCCGCGCTCGCCGCTCAAAATCTCTTCGCCCAGCCGCCATACCAAAGCTGCGAAACGATCATGATCTACCTCTCGCTCCCGCGCGAGGCCGACACGACCCCGATCGTGCTCCGCGCCTGGCGCGAGAGCAAGCGCGTCCTGGCTCCGCAGGTCAGCTGGGAATCGAAGCGGATGATGCCGGTCGAGATTCGCAACCTCGACACCGACCTGGTCGACACCGAGTACGGCCTGCGCCAGCCGCTGCAGGGAACGCCGTTTCCGACCAGCGCGATCGATCTGGTCATCGTGCCGGGCCTGGGGTTCGATGCCCACGGGAATCGACTCGGCCGCGGCCGCGGGTTCTACGACCGCTTTCTCGGCCGGCCGAATTTCAAGGGCGTGTTCTGCGGCTTCGCGCTGGAGGAGCAGGTGGTCGACCCCATTGACGCCGCGCCGCACGACGTGAAGGTTCACATGCTCGTCACAGACAAACAGGTGCGACGCTTCGCTTCGAACCACACGATCGCCAAGACGCCACTGTGAATGTCCGGAAGAGAGACCGCAGGCATTCTGCAGACCCGCCCTACCAGCCTATGCAGTCACAGACAGGCTCCAGTCAAAGCGCAATTCACGAAGCCGCTGACATCGATCTGATCAACCTCGTTGTCGGCGTTGAAGTCACCATGCAGGATGTCGCAGCCCGAGAATCCGGCTGGGTCCAAGATTGCTTTGACAAAGGGCGCGATGTCCAGCCCGTTCACGACGCAATCGCAGTTCATGTCGCCGGTGGTCACGACTGTCAGGGTTGCGGCTTCGCTCGTTAGGCTGCCGCACGAGTTCGTGACGATGCAGCGAAGCGCCTGGATCACATCCAATGCGCCTTGTGGATGGTTGTCTCGGAAAACGGCTACGCTCGCTTCGGTCGTTCCGGTAGCAGTGAATCGGACGATGCCGTCAGAGTCCGAGTTGACCCCTTCAAGCACGTTTATCCAGACGCTGGGCGCGCCGACCTGCTGCCATTGCCATCGAAAGGTGGGTGAACTGACCCCTGCGGCCGAAATAGTGAACATGGCTGTGGCGTTCGGGCAGGTGGCGAGATATTCGGGACTCGTTAGGGTGACATCAGTTCCCGTAGTTATCGAATAATGGCAATAGTCCAGGAGTGTGTTGCTTCTCGCCGCGCCAGTTCCATCGCCGAAATACACTTGGTTGGGCAAATGGGCAGAATTCTGTGGACCTCGACAGAAACTATTGCTCGCTCCAACCCGTCAATGTATAGCTGGATTTGAAAGTTGGTTACGGTAATTCGGTGC
>DATMEE010000371.1:0-4974 GCA_035557035.1 Phycisphaerae bacterium | reverse complement strand
CCGATCCTCGACGGCCTTGAGCGCATGCTGAAGAGCATCGAGGAGTCCGGGCGCACCGATCCAATTGCAGAGGGCGTGCAGTTGCTGCGCGACCAGTTCGAGTCCGCGCTCCGCCAGAACGGCATCGAGCCGATTGAATCGCTCGGCAAACCGTTCAATCCCGAACTGCACGAGGCCGTGATGCAGGACCCGAATTCGGACCAACCGCCGGGGACCGTCATTCGCGAGTATGAGCGGGGCTACCGGCTGCACGACCGGGTTTTGCGGCACGCCAAAGTGGTCGTTTCGGCAAAGAATGACCAGTGAAGGCATAAGGTGGCCGGCTGTTGACGATGAAGATGAAGGGGTGGTTTATTCGCATCGGTTTTCCGGTGCTGCACCCTGTTGAAGCAGTTAACCCCGCGGGTAGTTGCCAATGCCGACGTACGAGTATCAGTGTTCGCAGTGCGATTCGGTCTTTGACGTGTACCAATCCATCAAGGCCGCGCCGCTGAAAAAGATGGAATGCGCCCATTGCGGCGCCGTTCGGCCGGTGCGTCGCCTCATCGGCACCGGCGGAGCGGTGATCTTCAAGGGCTCCGGATTCTATCAGACCGATTATCGCAGCGAGAACTACAAGAAGTCGGCGAGTTCGGAATCGCAGAGCAAGAGCGACGCGCCGAAGGGAGATTCGAAGCCGGAAACTTCGAGCGGGAAGACTCCGAGCGGGAAGACTCCGAGCGCCCCGGAAAAATCAGAGACAAAGAGTTCGTCGAAGAGCGAACCGGATTCGTCCAAGCCGGCAAGAAAAGCGAAGCAATAGTCGGCATTCCGACATTTGAATTGAACGAATGCCTTGATTCGAGCGAGGCCGATGTGATTTCATTCAGCCGCACTTTTTCACATGAATCTAGTTAATGCCAGTTATATGGCATTCAATCATACCACGTATGCGCCAGCGATTCGATAAGATCGCAGGCCCCGTGATGATGCACCGCGAATTGGGCCCCCACGAGAAATCCCTGCTGGGTGATCTCGCAATGCCGGACGATTGCCGGCACCCGACTCGATTCAGACTCCTTCCAAAAAAGCTTGACCGCGAGCACTGCGCCGGCCGGCAGGCCATGATCGCAGTAGAACGCAACCCCGTCGTTGGACACGTTGTAGAGCGTGGCCGGATGATCGGCGCCGGGACCATCGTCGATGCGGGTGAAGAGCACGGGCGTGGAGCGATGAATCCGAGCCGACGCGCGTCGATTGTGGTACAGAACCGGGTTTCCATGGCGTGAGGCGAAAACCACGAATCGGTTGATCTCCCTCTCGAAACGTGCGGAAATGTTGCGTTCGGCCAGTTCGGTCATCGTTAATTCCAGGAAATAGAAGAGTTCACGCCCTCTCCGTGCCGGAGCGGCACGAGCCCGCGCGATGTTGAAGAAAACACGATTCGCTGACAGATTGCCGGACACGGTCCGGGTCTGAATGACTCCTAAATTTGGGGTGCTTCAAGGTCGCTTCTGGCCGACGACCGACGCAGATAATGTACGATACGCACTGCGACCGTCCGACGAAAATCGACGGTTCGCGGACTTGCACCACGCAAATTGAACTTGCAATACGTTTAGAGAGATGGCGTCGCCGCTTGTGATGTGGGCGCTGCAAGCGTAGACTTTCAGTCGTCCGGTAAACGATGACGAATCGTCATTCGCCGGCCGGTCCATTGATTTCCTGGAGGTTGAAATGCACGCAGGAACTATAAGGCGAGCGTTGTGTCTGTTTGTCGGCGGCGCCGTCATTGTGGGGGGGGCCTCTCAATCCCACGCACAGCCCTCGGGCGTGCCGACGGGATTCAGTCCACACATTCAACCCGTCAAGGGCGGCGAGGTTGATTGGGGGAACGGATTTCTGATCGTGCATGGCGAAGGGCGGGCCCGGGGCCGTTCATCGCGCGACCGCTTGATGGCGGAACGCGCGGCGTCGTTGGTGGCGGCCCGCAACGCGCTGGCAACGTCGATGCGAATTCAGGTCGATGCGGACGGGACTTTTGCAACCGTGCGCGACGGAAGCGTTCACATTCGCGGCAGAGTGAAGGGGCAGAAGGTGACGAGTGCGGATTGGCGGCCCGATGAGAATCCACCGGCGTGCCGCGTCAAGATGCGCGTTCCGCTCTGGGGACTGAAAGGACTTGGCGCGGTCGTGTACGACCGCGAACGGCGCGAAGCGAATGGTCACCGCGGTGAGAGGATCGCGCTGAGCGAAGATCGCATCGACGTTCGCAAGTACTGGCTAATCGTCGACGCCCGCGGTTTGCAGATATCGCCCTGCCTCTTTCCGGTCATCGTGGATGATACGGGAAGAACTCTGTATGACATTGGCGCAGTGGAGACTCCGCGAAATGCGGTGATCCGGCCCGTCGGATACGCGGAGACGACCATGTCGTGGACGGAGTTAGAGGAGTGGGCTGAGCATGGAGAGGCGGGATCCGATTCCGACATCGGCGCGGAACAACGTACAGATACGGACGGCCAATTAGTTCCTCAACTAACGGAGGCCCAGGCTGGTCGTTCGTCAACCAGCCTTAATTCGCGACGAGTGGGAATTGGCCCGCGGCGCGGATGGGTCGTGCGGGCATCGAAAACGGCCGCGTCGGGCAATGGAGACATCGTTCTGGAAACGGCCGTCGCGGAACAATTGGCGAAGAGTCCGAAGCAATCGAGCCTATTGCGAAACGGCCGCGTTATCATTGTCGTCGATTCGGCGACCCGTGTCGGCCAGCCCTAAACTTCGGCCAGTCGTTGATGCGGTAATGCGGTGGATGCCTGCTTATTCGTGAAATGGGTCATTGAAATAAGGCGGGACTGAAGATTGCACGGTCCATGCTGTTTATATATGGCGCTACTTGCAGTCCTAATTCAACGGCGTTAGTCTTGCGTGTTGGTCAGCTCAGACATGTGTATGAATGAGCGCGGTTAACCATTCAGTGCCGGGGAGTTTGAAAGCAGTGGGAGAAGATTCAATGCCGAGATCAAAGTTTACATGTGACAAGTGTGGTCGAGGATTCAGTATGGCCGCTCACCTGGCGCGACATATGTCGGGCAGCCATGGCGTGGCGCCGGCCGGCGGGGCTGCCGTTACGAATAGCGGACCAAGAGTCGGGAAGAAGCGAGGACCCAAGCCCGGGCGCCGCCGCGGTCGGATGCCCGCCGCCGTCGCGGGCCTTAAACTGTCCTTGATGTCGGCCGAACAACTGGGCCAGGTCATGGTGGCGGCGCGACAGGAGATCGAGCAGCGAATTCGCAACCTGCAGGAAGCGATTCGCTGACCAGCCCCGGCGACAGTCCTGCCGACAAACAACATCTTCAATGACCGACAAGGCCGGTTCGCGCGAGCGCGCACCGGCCTTGTTGTTTACCCGGCAGTCGGGCAAATCCTGCGCGGTCCCCCCATTGATCCCGCCGTCGCTGTCATTTTCTGCACGTCCCGAAACCACCGCTTCGCCAAGTGCCGATTGGGAAATTGTTTGCCGATAACTTCGTTAGCGCCGGCGCCGTGCGCCCGCGCACCGGCCATCCGCTGAAGGTCGCGATGGACTTGGCGCACGTTTGTTTAATGAGGAGCGTTTTCGATGCATTGCAAAGGATATGTCCCCTATATTGCAGTCGTCTCGGCGCTGGGCGTCCTGACCGCCTGCGATCAGCAAACCGAAACGGTTTCCATGAACGCGCCGCAGGTCGAGGAATCGCCGCCGCAGCCCGAGATGGCGGAATACTTCGCCTATCACAACGATCAGGGCATGATGTCGGATCGGTCGATCGCGGACATTCACTTTGTCCCGCATTGTCCGGAGTTGTCGGGGGCGGGCGAAGCGCGGCTGGAGCGCTATGCCGAGCTGCTGGCCACATCGGGCGGCACCCTCTGGTACGACACAAGCCTCGGCGATCGCGAGCTGGTCGAAGCCCGGCTGGCGATGGCAAGTGAATTCCTCGCACACGCGATGCCGGGCAAAACCGAGATCAAGTTGGAACTGGGGATGGCCGGCGGCCGTGGGATGACCGCCGCGGAAGCTATTCCGGGCCAGGGCGTGGCGCGACAACCTGAGAAGCGCGGGTCTGCATACAAGCTGAAGAACAGCGTCGGCGGCATGGGAGGCAACTGATCCGTGAATGTACGATCGTTGACAATAGCCCTGATCGTGTGCGCCGCCGTCGCGGGTGGTTGTCTTGAAACCGACAGCGAGCCGGTGAGCACCACGTCGTGGGACGACACCAAACAGGCGCCGGATGGCTCGAAAGTGTCGGACGCGCCCTCGCCGCGAATTTCGGCGGGAACGTTTATGGCGTCGGGCCGGATGCTGGAGCAGCAGAACGACTATCCGGGCGCGATCCGCCAATATGACCGCGCCCTCGCGAACGACGCCAATCTCACCGAGGCCCACAATCGCCAAGGCATCGCCTATCAAAAGCTGGGCATGTTTGCCGAGGCGGAGGCCGCGTACCGCAAGGGCGTGCGCTCGTCGCCCGACTCGGCGATGCTGCATAACAACCTGGGTTACTGCTATCTGCTTCAGGAAAAGTATGAAGCAGCCGAAGGCGAATTTCGTGACGCCCTGGTGATCGCGCCGAACTTCGACAAGGCTCGGATGAACCTGGGCATCGTGCTGGCCCGAACGGAACGCATCGCGGACAGCGTGGCGGAATTCAGCCAGATCATGCCGGCCGAAGTGGCGTACTACAACGTGGCGGTCCTGTGTACCGAAACGAAAAACTACGTGGACGCGCGGCGGGCGCTGCGGCGGGCGCTGAAGATCAATCCGGAATACCGCCGGGCGCAAAGTCATCTCAACCGGATTTCGGGTCTTGCAGATGCGCGCACACCAGGCGGCGAAGTGCGCACGGCCGACGAACCTGACCGGGCCGGCGAGGACGCGGCGCGAACACCCCAATAAGTTCGGCGCGCCCCGTTTCGCAATCAAATCCGTTACCCAGCCTGCCCGATTTA
>DATMEE010000370.1:0-8601 GCA_035557035.1 Phycisphaerae bacterium | reverse complement strand
TGTCCGGTAGAATTCAGTTCTCACCATCACGACGTTCAATTCTGGCCCTTATCGGTGTCGCGGGCGCGCTCCAGTTGGGGAGCGGTGAAGCCATCGCTCAGGAACGCGCGAAGGTGCTTCAAACTCCCGGTCGACAGGTGGGAAATGCGATCTCAGGGTTTATTCGACGCGATTCGTTTCGCGTGGCGCGGTCCGAGACCATCACTGTGACGGATGATCTGGAAATCTCTTGCAAGGGCGAAATTCGAATCGAGGGTGAACTGCTGGCAGCGCCGGTCGTTTCGGGCGACCGATCACTTCATGGCAAGTCCATCACGCTACGCTCCCACACGAGAATTGTGATCACCGGGAATGTGCAGCCGAGCGACGGCGTCGATTCATGGCAGGCGGGTGTCACAGGTGGCGATGGGGGTTCACTCTTACTCGATGCACCCCTCGTTTGGTGCAACGGCGTTCGCCTCGTTGGCGCGAACGGCGCCCGGGGCGGTCCGGACGCTGCACGTGGAGGCCATGGCGGTGATGTCATTGTCCGAGGTGTTTTGATCGGTGGGCAAATATGTGGAGGCAACGGGGGCGAAGGCGGGGAAGGCGTAGCGAATTACTTCGGATTGGGTGGACAAGGCGGTGAGGGAGGCGCGGGTGGCGATGCGCTAGTTCTCGATTTTCCCGATGAGGTCGGCGGAGTAGAGGGCACACCTCGAAATCCCGGAACTCCCGGCACACCAGGTACCCCAGGGACCAGTCAAACCCTTCAAAATGGCGCGAATGGCGCAAATGCCGGGCCCTGTGGCGCCGGCGGAAATGGCTCTGCAGGCCAAAGCGCAGCCGGGGGAAGCGGGGGGAACGGCGGCCCTGGAGGAAGGGGAAATCCTGGGGGTACCGGTGGAGTGGGGGGCGCCGGAGGTAGCGCTCAGGCGGGCAATGGAGGCAGTGGCGGAGCGGGTGGGGCATGTTGTCCCCAGCCCCCCGGCACGGGAACTGGAGGTCCAGGCGGAAAGGGTGCGGCAGGGGGGAAGGCGAGCGGTGGCAACGGCGGAGGTGGAGGAAAAGGAGGCGCCGCGCATCCTTCAAGCGCTGCTGGAGGGATAGGGGGTAATGGTGGCAGCGGGGGCGGCGCAAATTCTGGCAGTGGCGGAGCGGGTGGCGCAGGAGGGTGTTCGTGGGGTACTCCTGGCCCGGTCGGAGAAGGTGGCGCGGCGGGCGAGGCAACTCCCGGAGCGGGAGGCGCAGGTGGGACGGGGGGTTCGGGGACTCCGGATGGGTCTCCAGGCGAAGCTGGTGGGGGGGGTGGTACGGGGACTGGTACAGTTGGGTCTGGTGGTCCGGGCGGATGCGGGGCTTGTCCGGTATGACGAATTCGCAGATACAGATCGGATCAGAGTTGTAATTAAGGCTGGAAAAAGAAGAGGAAGTGGGGCTCGGTAGCCTTAATCAAGATACCCTAGCGCGCCCAACCTCCCGGCCACTTCCTGAATCTGGCTCTCCGTCAGCACCGGCGCCGCTTCGTCCACCTTGCGATCCGTCGGCGGCTCGTAGGTCACTTCCACCGGCACGCGGAAGATGTCGCGCAGCACCCGGCCGTCCATGTCCTTGGGCACCGGCTCACCGAGGCCCGCGAGAATCGTCGGCGCCAGATCGGCGATGTTGCCACGAATGCGCACGCCGCTCTTCACCGCTGACCCTTGGGCCACAAAAATCCCGTCCAGGCGGTGTGTGCCTTCGAGACGATCGAACGGCACCCAGCGCACGGGCGAGCGCCCGCGAATCTTTTTCACCACCGCAAGACCATCGGCCGGAGCGAGCAGCAGGTCGGGCATCCACGGATGATCCGCCCGGTCGCAGTCGTACAGCTCCTCGGTGGGAAACACGTCGGTGAAGATTCTCATCTCGCGGCCGTCGCGGTCCCTGCACGTCGCCGCCAGCAGCCGGTCGCGGATTTCGCCGCGCACGCGTTGGTAATCGCGCCGCTCGACGATGCCATGGGCCTGCCGTCCCTTGAGATTGATATAGAGAAAGCCATATACGCCAGCATGGAGCACACAGGCTTTGGTGCGCGACCAATCGATGGCGAGGTCGTTATCGAGATGGCTGGACTGGCCGGCCTGGGAGGCGAAACCGGGCTTCGTCACCCGCCGCCACCAGGTCTGCGTGCGCGTGCGAAGCTGCGCCAGCGGGCTGCGCAACGAGAGATAGCCCCACTTCTCCAGCAGCAGATTCGGCTGGGCCTTGCCGTCGAGGCTGCCGTGCCCATGGTCCGACATCACGATGATGTCCGCCCGATACTCGGCCGCGAGGGTCTTAAGCTTGCCGATGACGCGATCAAGGTGCGACCAGCATTCTTCAACCATTTTCGCTCGTGCCGGATGGTCGTGCTTCGTGCGCTCGTCGATGTAGCGCCACGCCTTGTGCTGCAGGTTATCGACGAACTTGTACAGCACCATCATCACGTCCCAGCCGTACTTGTCGCCGCAGAATCGCGCCAGGTCATAGCCGCGATCGAAGCTCTGCATGATGTATTCGATGTTCTTTCGGAACAGATCGTCGCCGCCGACGGCCTTGCGCTCCCACTTCTTCTCGTGCGTGTAGTCGGGGTATTTCGCGAGAATCTCGCGTTGCAGCGCCTTCGGATACGTGAAGTCGCGCCCCTGCGGCGTGTCGAAGCCCGAGATCATGAAGCCGTTGACCGGCTCCGGGGGAAAGGTCATCGGCACGTTGATCGAGCCGACGCGATAGTTCTTGTCGCTGAGAATCTGCCAGATCGTCTTGGCCTTGGTGCTGATCTTGGTGTTGTTGTTGAACGTGAGCCGGTTGGTCTGCGGGTCGTAGCGCAGAAAATCGATGATGCCGTGCTTGCCCGGCCCCTTGCCGGTCATGAACGTCGTCCACGCGGCCGGCGTGATCGGTGGCCGGGTCGATTCGAGTGGGCCGCTCACGCCGTTATCGACGAGCGACTTCAGCTCCGGCATCAGACCGCGCTGCATGAGCGGATCGAGCACGTCGAAGGTCGCCCCGTCCAATCCGATCAGCAGAAGCCGGTTGAACTGGCCGTCAGGGTTGTCTTCGAATGTCCGCGCCGTCGATATCACTCGCTGCCGCCTGTGGGGGGTATCAAACCCGAGAATCATAAAACGAATCGTGCGTTCACGCAACCTAGTGCTTCACCTTTAATTATCTTATTCATCGGTAATTACAGTTGTTTCGGCCGATTTTGCGACGGGCGAGACACCCACCTTCTCGAATATGTATAGATAAGGCTGCGGGCGAAATGGCTTTGGTGCGGTTTCGAGCACAGGCCGGAAGGACGGGCTTTCGAGAAATTCCTCGAGCCGGAGGCCGTGATCGTGCGAGCCGGCGAACTGGCTTTCCCAGGCGACGAGCGTGCCGATGGGGGCCTGCTCGATGCGCGAGCGGGTCGAGCCGCGCGTGGGGGGGTAGGCCTGTCCTTTCAGCAGGTCGATCCATTGCAGGGCGGATTCGATGGGCCGGTCGCCGAGGCCCTGCTTTTTGAGTTCGGCGAGGGCGCCTTCGATCAGCGGCGCCTCGTCCGGCGTTCGCAGCGGGCGGTGAAAGATGAAGAGAGTGATGCAGGCCAGCGCGATGATCCCCGCGGACAGGACCCACCGCGTTCCTCTTGAGAACGCAATTGAGAGGAGCGCGAGTGCCGTCAAAATGGCAGTAGTTGTCCGCATGGCCACGAGGGCGCCGCGCACTACCGGAAATTCGATGTCGAGTCCTGCGTGGCGGCCCACCTGAAGCTCCAGCGCGATCCATAGCAGGATAAAGCTACAGGCAAGTAGAAGAACGTACCTGTGTTGCTCGCGCCGATCTCGCGAAATAATGCCGTTCCATCCCGCCAGCGCAGCGACGCCGACAAGCGGACCGATCGGGACCAGAAAGCGGGCATAACCGCCGGAATCGAACAACCCAAACACACGGATCACCGTCTGCGCCGCGAAATACGCCACGATGCAAGCAGTCGTCAGCGAGAGTGCGAACGTCGTCGGAGTCCAAGCCCGAAGCGCTAGCGAGGGCGTAGCGTCCGCCGTCTCGGCGGACGGGGGGACCGGGTCGCCCACGCCATTGGGATGAGTTCGCGATGATCTATCCGTGACGCGACGCCACACAAACGCCGCGATCCCCGTCCACGCCAGCGCGCTCACCGCCGGCCCCCACGCGTGCAGCGACCGCGCGAAGAACGTGAACCAGCCGTCCGTGCCGTACTGGCCCGACGGCTTGGGCCGCAGATACAACTCCACGATGGTTGTCACGTTCGACGACCATGCCGCCGTGTTGACGAACACTGGCGCCCAGAGCATCGTCCAGAGCCGCCATAATGAAACTCCGCGAAACCACGCAAACGCCGCCCAGATCGGCAGGAACAGCACCGCCTCGTGCCGCGTCACGAAGCAAAGCGACAGCATGGCGCTCGACCAGCCCCACCGACCGCGAATCGCCAGGAGCACCGCCGCCGACAGGTAGAATGCCAGCGGCGTCTCGGTCAGCGTCGTTTGCGAAAGTTGAAAATAAAGCGGCTGAATCCAGGTGAGCAGGACCGCGGCCCACGCGTGTCGCAACCCGGCGTGCTGGGCGATCCGAAACGCAAACCACCCCGCCGCCGCCGAAAGCCCGGCCGACAAAATCCGGCACGCCGTCCACCCCAGTGCCGCCGCCGGGGCATACAGCCCGGTGAACCCCGGCCGCCCCCAGTGATCCAGCAAATACCCCGGCCACCGCCACGCCCACTTGGCATAGAGAAAATGCGTGAGATCGTCGAAGTGATGCACGCCGTCGGGCGAAACGACGATGCAGACGACAGATGCCAGGAAACCGAGGGCAGCGACACCGAGAGCAAGGCGCGAGTTTTTCACCGATTGCGATGCAGAAAAATCATCGGACATTCCACCGCATCTTCCGAAGTTATCTCGCAAAGTAAAGCGGTCTCGCAGATGACCGGACGGGCCGATTCATCCAGCTACATTTTTGTACTCGCTTGCATTAGACTCAGTCCATGGTTCGGAATCACGTTGTTGCAGGCGCACTCAACTGAGGGAGGCCGGACATGATCGACACGGCCAAAGTGGCAGATCGGCGGAAGCTGAGGTTCGCCACCGTTGATGACTGCATCGCCGACGTGGACGCCCTGCTCGCCGCCGAGTGCGCGAGCACGTTGCGGCGGCTGGGGAATTGGACGCCGGGGCAGGTGTTCGCCCACCTGGCGGCATGGATCGACTACGGGTACGCGGGCTATCCGTTCAAGAGGCCGCCGCTTTTCATTCGCTGGCTCATCCGGCGGAAGAAGGTCGGCTATCTGCGCGACGGCATGCCGTGCGGCGTGAAAATTCCGGGCATGAAGGATGGCACAATCGGGCAGGAGATGATGGACACGGAGGAAGGCGCGAATAAGCTGAAGACGGCGTTGTGGCGATTGAAGAAGGGCGAAGAAGCGCGGCACGCGAGTCCGGCGTTTGGGGCGATGAGTCACGAAGAGCGCGTGCAGCTCAACTGCGGCATGCGGAATTGCATCTGAGCTTTCTGGCGCCCGGCGATTCTCAATCGAGGTGAGCAGTGGACGAATTCATGCAGGCCGCCATCGACGAGGCGCGCAAGGGCCTGGCCGAGGGGGGCATTCCCATCGGCTCGGTGCTGGTCATCGACGGGAAGATCGTTGGGCGAGGGCACAATCGCCGGGTGCAGCAGGGCAGCGCGATTCTTCATGCCGAGATGGATGCGCTGGAGAATGCCGGGAGATTGACATCCGCCGACTACCGCCGCTCGACGCTCTATTCCACGCTCTCGCCTTGCGACATGTGCAGCGGCACGGCGCTGCTTTATCGCATTCCGCGGATTGTCATCGGGGAGAATCAGAGCTTTCGCGGGCCGGAGGATTACGTGCGCGGACGCGGCGTGGAGCTGACGATCTTGCAGGACGCGGCGTGCATCGAGATGATGCTCGAGTTCATCCGGCAGCACCCGGCGTTGTGGTACGAGGACATTGGAGAGTGACTCAGCGTCGCTCACCGGAGACTGACCATGCTTGCCCATCTCGTTCGATCGCTCTCGCGGATGCAACCCTCGCTGACGGATTTGGGATTGCTGGTCCTGCGGATCGCGTTCGGCGGGATGCTGGCCGGCCATGGGTTCGGGAAGTTGCAGGACTTTTCGAAGATGGCGGACAGCTTTCCCGATCCGCTGGGCATCGGCCATCGGATGAGCCTGATCGGCGCGGTTTCGGGCGAGTTCTTCTGCTGCCTGCTGGTCATGCTCGGGCTGGCGACGCGGCTGGGTGCCATCGGGGCTGCATTTACGATGGGCGTTGCGGCGTTCATCGTTCATGGGGGCGATCCCTTTGCGAAGAAGGAGATGGCGCTGCTCTATTTCGCGGCGTTTTTTGCATTGATTCTGCTGGGGCCGGGGCGGATTTCGGTGGATGAAGTCATCGCGAAGAAGCTGCGGCATTCCGCAGTGCCCGTGACGCCGAAGAATCGACCGGCGTAAAACAGAGCCGCGACCGTAAGGGAGTCGGTAAACGCTGGATGGGTGACGCACGCGTGCCCCTCGTGGGACGCCAGTACTCCCTTGGTGCGTCGCGGTTACTTTTTGGCACTGACCCGTTTTCGCCTTCCAGCGGTTACCGCTTCCTTACGGGCGCGGCTCTGTTCTGGCGCGGCTCTGTTTTACTTTGGAATTTCGCGTGTCAGCACCTCCGGCGCGCCGGTGGTCGCCAGGATGTCGTCTTCGATTCGGATGCCGCCGATGTTTATGTGCTTGTCCGCCAGTGACCAGTTGACGGCATCGGCGAAGGTGTGCCGCCGCTCGGGGTCCTGAAGGATCGCGGGGATGAAGTAGAGGCCCGGCTCGATCGTGACGACGTAATCGGGCTGCAGCGGCAGGTCGATGCGCAGGAACTTGAGGCCGAAGCGCGTGCTGCGCTGGCGGCCGGGGAGGTAGCCGCTGGCGTCGCGGACGCCGAGGCCGACGAGGTGGCCCAGGCCGTGGGGGAAAAAGAGGGCGTGTGCGTCGCGGTCCACCAGTTGGGCCGCGTTGCCGCGAAGGACGCCCAGATCGATCAGCCCCTGTGCCATGTCGCGGGCACACGCCAGGTGGTTTTCGCGGAACTCCGCGCCGGGCGTGCAGCGGGCGATCGCGGCCATCTGGGCCTTGAGCACCACCTGATACAGATCGGCGGCGAAGCCTTGCAGTTGGCCGTCGCCGGCGTAGGTGCGGGTGACGTCGGCGGTGTAGCCGTCGATCTCGCCGCCGGCGTCGATGAGCACCAGCTCGCCCGCACCGATTTTTCGCGCGCTGGGATCGAAGTGCAGGATGGCGGAGTTTGGGCCAGAGCCGACGATGCTGCCGTAGCCGGTGCGGTCGGCGCCGCGGCGGAAGAACTCAGCTTCCATTTCGATCTGCACGTCGCGCTCGGTCGCGCCGGGTTTGATCGCCTCGCTGGCGCGCGTGAAACCGGCGGCGGTGGCGGCGACGGCGCGGCGGATGCGGTCGATCTCGACGCTGTCCTTCGGCCGGCGAGCCTGCATGAGCGCTTCGCGAACCTCGGCGACGCGAGCCGGATCGCTGGCGATGTCTTGGAGTTGGCATCCCAGATTCACGACCGGCCGGCCCCGGCGGGCGGCGAGCCAGTCGCCCAGGTCTGTCAGGGGCTTGGCCTCGCCCCAGTCGAAGGGCTGTCGGCCTTCCCAGATGCGCTCGTCCTCGGTGACGGGTGGCAGAAAGTCGAGCCATCCGGCCTGCGGGTCGTAGGCGACGACGGCGCTCGGCGTGGCGCGGTCGGCCAGATAGCGGTATTCGGCGTGCGGGATGAAGCGATAGGTCTGATCGGCGCCGCCGGGGATGGGGAGCGGCTCGCCAGCGCCGATTACGAGAACTTCGTTGGCGAGCTTAAGGGCGTCGGCGACACGGCTACGGCGTTTTGTCAGGTAGTCTTGCATGGTGGGCATTCTACCAAACGCCGAAACGCCGAAAAGTCGAAACGCCGAAAGGGAAAATCGTTGAGATTCGTTGAGATGTTGAACCAATGCCGTTAGCATGGATTCATTCTTGGAACTTGTTGCGAGCAAGAATTCCGGGCGAGTTTTATGTCGGGGGAGGGCCTTATGGCGAAATGGATGAACTTAAACCGTTGGGCGCCACGGTTGATCTTGTCGATACTCGGGTTGACGGTTTGTGCGACGTGCGAGACCAATCCGCAATTCAGTCTCAACTCGCTGGACTCGGCCGGGTTCACGCATGATGGCAGCACCTATGCGGTTCAGCTCGACGATGCGGGGAATCTGGTCGTCACGATGGAGGACGGGACGTCGTTTACGGTTGATCCGAACGGCGACGTGACTCAGGCCATTTCGGAGGCTGGGGCGAAGCTCGATCTGCAGTACGACGGCAACAACATCAATGCCAACACGTACTTTCCCGAATTTGATGACAGCACGCCCCCGCGCCTCTTAATGAAAGACTTGACCGTGGCGCAGACGACGGGTTCGACCGTTTGCGATGAGATTCAAGAAGGCTGCGAGGTGCTCACGATTTTCGTGGATGTGATTCTGCCGGAGCTCGAGCCGCTCATCGTGGCCTCCTACCACGACAAAT
>DATMEE010000369.1:0-16048 GCA_035557035.1 Phycisphaerae bacterium | reverse complement strand
ATCGTGGCGACACGAAAATTGAACAAGAGATCAGGCATATCAATGTCGAAACATGTCGCCTGATTGAAATCATCAGATGAAGCCTGTCGATGGTCTCGGAGCCCGGAAACAGCAAGAGTTGCTTGGGATTCGGGCAAGATAGTTCATTCCCTCCCGGAATATCGACCATCCTCACGCCCCGCGTTCAGTTGGGAGTTGCTCCGCCGCGCAAGTTCGTGTTTTATTGCACGGACGGCAGATGAACCCATCCCGGCTCGAAATCGATGGCCTGCGAAAAGTCTATCCGGGCACCGTGGCGCTCGATGGCATCTCCGTGACATTCGAGGGCGGCAAAGTCACGGCGCTCATCGGGAAAAACGGGGCGGGCAAGAGCACCCTGGTGAAAATTCTCGCGGGCGCCATGCGGCCGACCAGCGGCGATTCGCGGCTGAACGGCCGGCTGCTCGATCTTCGTTCGCCGGCCGACGCCATTGCTAACGGAATCGCGACGGTGCATCAGGAGCTGAGCCTGGTGCCGGGCCTGACCGTGGGCGAAAACATATTGCTTGGACGCCTGCCTAAGCGGCGCGGGACCATGGGACTCGTTATCGACTGGGAAAGGACGGTTTGTGTTGCGGATTCGCTGTTGCGCGAACTGGGGATTTCGCTCGACGTGAAGGCGCGGGTCTCGCAGCTTCGCATCGCCCAGCAGCAGGTTGTTGAAATTGCGAAAACAATGGCGCCGAGAATTCATGCCGACGCAAAGGCCGTCGGCCCGCCGCGGCGGATCCTCGACATGGCACCCAGCGTGCCTACTGTCCTGATGCTGGACGAGCCGACATCGGCACTGGCGCGAACGGAAGTGGAGCGGTTGTTTGAATTGATCCGCTCGCTGGCGAAGCGGGGCGTGATCGTCATTTACGTGAGCCATCGACTGCACGAGTTGCCGCAAATCGCCGACCGCGTCGTGGCGCTGCGCGACGGAAAACTCGCCGGCAGCAGCGCAATGCAGGATGCGTCGCCGAAAACCATCGTACAGATGATGTTCGGCGACGCGCTGACGGAATCGGCGTCGCCGACTCAATTCGCGGCGGGAAAAGTCGCGCTCGAAGTGCGCGGCTTGCGAATGACGCCCATGCTGCATGACGTGTCATTCTCGTTGCACAGCAGCGAAATACTCGGGATCGCGGGGATGCTCGGGTCGGGCCGAACCGAATTGCTGATGGCGATCTTCGGAGCAATGCGTGTCGACGGCGGCCAAATCTTTGTCGCCGGCCGGTGCGTCCAGCGCCCCACGCCGGCGCGGATGAAGCGCCTGGGCATCGCGCTGGCGCCCGAAAATCGCAAGACGCAGGGCATCGTGCCACTGATGAGCATCCGTGACAACGCATGTCTCGCGGGGCTGGCGCGCATCGCGAAGCATTGCGTCATCTGGAAGGCACGCCAGCGGCCCGTCGTCCAGGCGAACGTGCGCGACCTGCAGATTCGGGCGCCGGGCATCGAGCGGCCGATCACCGCCCTTTCGGGCGGCAATCAGCAGAAAGTCGTGATCGGGAACTGGCTGAACACACGGCCGCGCGTCATGCTTTTCGATGAGCCGACGCGCGGCATCGACGTGCAGGCAAAGGCGCAGATATTCGACATCATTCGCGGGCTGGCGCGAGACGGGATCGCCTGCATCTTCGTATCGAGCGAACTGGAAGAGTTGCCGGAAGTGTGTCATCGCATACTGGTATTGCGGCGCGGACGGATCGCGGCGGACATGCCCGTGACGGGGTTGAACCTGGAGACCCTGTTTGAGGCGTGCATGGAACCATGATCGTGATATCTGGTGATTCCGCGATTTGGTAATTTGGCGATTTCGTCCGGACACACGCAATCTTGAGATTTGGAGCATCAAGTTGGTCCGCCGCGAACATTTCGTGAATATCCTTCGCCATTCGATTCTCGAAATCGTTCTGCTCGCGATCTGCGTCTTTCTATACTTCCAGTCTGATGTCTTCCTCACCCGCGACAATCTGTTGCTCGTCCTGCGAAATTCCTGCGAGATCGGCATCATCGCCTTCGGCATGACCATGGTCATCATTGCCGGCGAGATCGACCTGAGCGTCGGGTCGGCCGTCGCCTTCGCCGGGTGCCTGACCGCGTGTCTGATCGAGCACGGATGGCCGGCGTGGGCGGCTGTGGCCACCGCTCTGGCACTCGGCGCCGCGATCGGCGGATTCACCGGCTTTGTGCGAACGAAGTTCAACGTGCCGAGCTTTATTACCTCGCTCGCGCTGCTCACCGCACTGCGCGGCGCGGCCTTCAAGCTCACCGGCGGCTATGCCCTGACCAACCTGCCGACTGGATTCGCATATCTCGGCTCTGGGTATCTCGTTGGAATCCCGTTCCCGGTCATATTGCTGGCACTGGTTTTCACTGCAGTCCATTTTGTGATGAACTTCACCACGTTCGGCCGCAGCGTCTATGCCGTCGGCGGAAATGCCGAGGCGGCACGGTTGTGCGGCATCAGCGTCGGCCGCGTGCGCGTCGGCGTGCTGGCAATCACAGGCCTGTTGGCGGCGCTGTCCGGCGTCGTGCTTACCGCGCGGATCAGCTCCGGCTCGCCCGAGGTCGCCCAAGGCTGGGAGCTCGACGTCATCGCGGCGGTGATCGTCGGCGGCACGAGCCTGTCGGGCGGCGCGGGGCGCGTATGGGGCACGCTGGTCGGCGTTCTGTTCATGGCGGTCATCGTCAACGGCATGCGCCTGATGGACGTGCATGAGGACGGCCAACTCATCGCCCGAGGCGTGATCGTCCTACTCGCCGTGCTGCTCAGCCGTATGCAGCAGGAGAGATAAGAATCTGTCGACCTGGCAAAGTGGTGATTTGACCATTGAAGTCGCCCGCCTTTCCCAAGCCCGAAGCGCTAGCGAGGGTGAGCCGCGTTGATCCAAGTGTTTACAATGTCTTCATCATGTCTTCGCTCCGAAGGTGCGACGGCTGTAGCCACGAGTGGAGCGCAGCGGAACTCGTGGACACATCGACGGTTCATTCCAGTCCGCTCCGAAGGAGCGGCGGACTCCGCAGGCAGTATGCTCTCGAGACCTCAAATCATGCTAATACCAGAGTGAGTCGCGCGTTGACTCCATCGCGCGAACCCGTTGCAATCCCATGCATATCGCTCCGGGAGCCGCGGGCATGGCAGGGCCGACCCTTGAAGAGCAGATCGACGCGCTTCGCCGGGAACTTCAGCGCGTCTCGGAGAACGTGGCTGAACTTCAATGGCGCCTGAATCAGCTTCACCAGAACTACTCTGGAAAACCTGCCGGGGAGATCGAACCCGGGGCTTTTCAAGCCCCTCCCAAGAATCAGACCGCTGCTCCCCCCGAACACCCAGCGCTTCCTCACGGGCGCGGCTCTGTTGAACGGCCTGCGGCGGAGGAAGCGCGAGTCGAACTGGAGAATCCCGCCCGCCTGACAATCACCCCGCCCCCGATCATCGTTCAACCGCCCATGAACGTCGCCGGCCCCGCCTTCAATATCCCGCCGGCGGTGAAATTCACCGGCGACGAGCAGCGGCACTCGAAATCCTCATCGGCGGCACCTGGCTCAACCGCATCGGCGCGGTCGTGCTGCTGCTGGGCATCAGCTTCTTCATCAAATACTCCTTCGATCAGGGCTGGATCGGCCCGTTGGCCCGCGTGCTCATGGGCGCCGCCTTCGGGCTGGTGCTCATCGGCGGCGGCGAGTATTGCCTGCGGCGCTCGATGCGAAACTTCGCCGTCGGCCTTCTGGTCGCCGGCGTCGTGACACTCTATTTCTCCGCCTACGCTTCGCACGCATTTTATGATCTGATCTCGCTCGACGCGGCCTTTCCGATTTACTGCCTCATCACCGGCGGCGCGGCGCTCATCGCCCTGCACAGCGGCATTCAAACCGTGGCCGTCATGGGCCTGATCGGCGGCTTCGCCACGCCCGTGCTCATCAGCACCGGAACCAATCAGCAGGGGCGGTCTTCACCGGCCTCCTCATCGCGGTGTTTCTGATCGTCATCTCGGGGATGACGAATCGCCGATGGCGCGAGGCCATTCGAGAGGATTTTCAAGACTCTGTAGTGAATACGCTGGTCGTCATGAGCGCCATCGTCGTTCTGGCCACCGGCTCGTTTGAAATCTCGCGCATCTTCGCCAACGAGCCGTGGGGCCTTTCGTTTCCCGACCCGCGCCGCGCGATGCACGTCTTTCTCTCGGTCGTCTGGAGCCTCAACGCATCCGTGCTGCTGGCGATCGGCTTCGCCCGCTTCAACGCCGCCCTCCGCGTCACGGCCATCCTCTGCTTCGCGGTCACGCTGGTGAAGGTGATGACCGTCGATCTGGGCTACCTGAAGATGATCTATCGCATCGTCTCCTTCATCGTGCTGGGCCTACTGCTGCTGGGCGTGTCGCTCATGTATCAGAAGCTCTCAGCCCGGATCGGCGCCCGCCGCCCGGCGGAATCAGAATAACACGATAGATCTTCGCCCGGCAGGGCGCGCGATGGTTGCCAGAGGTGAACGAGGCGAAGCCGAGTAAACCTCTGGTAAAGATCGCACTTGTTACTCTTCGCCCGGAGGGCGAACGAAACATCGCGCGCCCTCCGGGCGAAAAGTTGTTTGGAAGTTTCTATCCAGAGGTTCACTTCGGTCACCTCTGGCAACCTTCATGCGCCCTACCGGGCGTACACGAAATCAGGACCCGGCGTCGATGACCAGCCAGGGATACTTGCTCTTCATGAATTCCAGGGCAAGATAGGTATGACATCGGCCCGGCACCGGATTCTTCTTCGTCGGACAGGAGCAACCGATGAACACGTCCCCCCGTTCGGCCAGCGCCGCGAGATCGTCGAACGGCTTTCGATCGGCCGCGAAACGCTCCTCCAGCACCGCAAAGTACGCCGGCACATATTGCTTCCACGCCTCGGCGCTGGTCGATTCCAGAAACGGCTCCACCAGCTCCCGCGTCGGGCGAAGAATGTGCCGCGTCTTCCAGCGCGTGTCCTGCCGAATCCCTCTCGGCAACGGGTCCGAAGCCGGCCGTTTGCCCCGATACATTTTGTAACGCGCCAGCATCCTGAAACAATAGCGGTCTCAGTCGTCCCACGACTGATTTCGCGGTATAATCTAATCATGACCTCTATAGAACTAAAACTCTCATTGCCCGATGACCTCGCCAGCGAGGCAACCGCCAGTGGCTTGCTCGATCCCGCCGCCCTGGAAGAGATTCTACGAGAGGAACTTCGCCGCCGGCGTGCAAATGCGCTCTTCACTGCCGTGGATCGCCTTTCCGTGGCGAAGGTACCCCCCATGACGGAAGCGGAACTCAACGAAGAAATGCAATCCGCCCGCGCTGCCCGTCGGAATCGCAATGCGGCTGGTGCTTGACACGAACATCCTGGTGTCTGCCCTCCTTTGGAAGGGTCCACCGCACGCTCTGCTCCAATACGGACGCGTCGGACGTGCCACACTCTTCACATCCGCGGACCTCCTCGCCGAACTCGACGAAGTACTCGCGCGACCGAAAATGAGCAAACGACTCCGGCTTGCGCGCGTCCGTGGCATAGACCTTGTCCATGGCATTGCAGCAATTTGTACGATGGTCGAACCTGCCTCCATCCCCCTAGCAGTCATCGACGATCCTGACGACGACAGCGTGCTCGCCTGCGCCGTGGCAACAAACGCCGAGATCATTGTTTCGGGTGACGACCACCTACTTCAGCTTCGTGAATATGAAGGGATTCCAGTATCAACCGCCGTTGAGGCGCTGAACAGATTTGCCAACGATTCGAAACCCGTGCGCTGACCGCTGCCTGATGATCGCGACTTTGTTTCGGCGTTTTGACTTTTCGGCGTTTCGGCGTTTACCCCCGCACCCCAAGCTGCCCCGCGATAATATTCCGCTGAATATCATTCGTCCCGCTGAAAATGATCGTCCCCAGTGCGTCGCGCAGAAACATGTCGATCCCCCCTTCGCTGATGAACCCGTTCCCCGCGAAAGTGCGAATCAGATCGAGGCTGCTTGCCAGGAAGCTCTCGCTGATAAACAGCTTCGCCACGGCGGCTTCCATCGGCGCCCGCTTGCCGGCGCTCTTCAGCCCGGTCACGTGATAGAGCAGCAGCCGCGAGGCGTCCAGCCGCACCTTCATGTCCGCGATGCGATGGGCCACCGCCTGGTACCCCGCGATCGCCCGGCCGCCAACCACGCGCTTGTTCGCGTACTCGACCGCCAGCTCCAGCTCGCGCCGCATCGCCCCCAGCACGAAGCCGAAGATGCACGCCCGCTCGCGCTCGATCGATCCCTGAAACACCATCGCCCCGGAGCCCGGCTTGCCCAGAATATTCTCATCCGGCACGCGCACGTTTTCGTAGGTCACTTCGCTGAGACCCGAGCCGTGCAGGCCGGTGGCCGGCAGCGGCCGCACGCTCATGCCCGGCGTGTCGGGCTCGACAAGAAAACAGCTCAACCGGTAGCGCTCCGGATCGTCCATCTTCGCATAGACGACGTGCAGATCGGCGCCCGCGCCGCAGGTGGCGTATTTCTTCTTGCCGTTGATAACCCAGCGATTCCCATCCTTGCGGGCGATGGTTTGCATGTTGCCCAGATCGCTGCCGCCGTCCGGCTCGGTCACGCTGTGAGCGGCGACCCATTCACCCGTCGCCAGCTTTCGGAGATAGCGCTTCTTCTGCTCGTCGGACCCGGCGCGGAAGAGCGTCTCGACGCTGCCGAAGACGTGGGCGTTGATCGCGATCAGCAGGCCATAGCGGCGGCACCCATAGCCGAGCCCCTCCATCATCGCGACGAACTCGTTGAGGTTCTGGCCGCGCCCGCCGAAATCCGTCGGGATCGTCACCCCCATCGCCCCGAACGCCGCGCACTTCCGCCAGCCCTCGCGGTCGAAGGTGGGGTTGATTTCACCTTCGAGCAACTCGCGCTGGGCGAATTCGGTCGCCGACTGCCGGATCGCCTGCTGCGTTTCAGTTAGCTCGAAGTTCATGTCTCAACCAGATCCAAGTAGCACGACGATCAGACAAATAATTTCCGGCAAGGCTCCGCGACGATCTTGGTTCTCGCCCCAGCGGGGCGACGGAATGTAGCCACGGGTGAAGTGAAGCGAAACCCGTGGATTATTCGGCTCCCTTCTCAGTCCGCTCCGAAGGAGCGGCGGAGTCACGCAAATCGCATAGACCCGAATCCCCTTTTCGCGATGTACGCTTCATTTTCGCTTTTCAATCGCCAAATCCCCAGATCGCCAAATCGCCAAATACTCTCGCCCGGATCGCCACCGCTTCCTGACGGGCGCAGCTCTGTTTCACACCAGATCATCCATGATAAACTCGGCAAACTGATTCGCCAGCGCCTCCGGCACCTTGCCGTCGATGTACGTCAGCATCAGGTTCATCCGCCCGCGAAACTGGTTCACCTGCAGCACCATCCCCGGCGGCGAATTGCTCGTGTTCAGCGAATACAGCCATTCCACCCGCTGCCCGCAGAACGTCTCCAGCCCCGGCAGCACCGGCCCCAAAAATCCGAATGCCAGCGAGGTCGGATCGCTTTTGATCCGCTCGACCAGATGCCTGGTCAACAGTTTCTCGTGCGGCGCGATCAGCGACATCATCTGCACCGTGCCCACGTCGACGCCGCGGCGAATCTGCTCGCGCATGGTGGCGTTCAACGATTTCGTCAGCGCGTCGCGATCATCCAGTTCACCCGGCCGCGCGCTCATCTGGATGAACGACATGAAATTGCGAAACACCGGGTGAATCTGCCCCGGCGCACGAAGATTGAGCGGCACGTCGGTTTTGAATCCGGTGCGCCGCCCGATCGGCTTGTCGCTGAATTCCCGAATCGCCCGAAACGCGCTCGCCAGCAACGCAGGCGCCAGGTTCGCAAACCCGCACAGCTTCCGCACGCGCTCGACCGCGGCCTTGGTTCGCGCCTCGTCCATTTCGCGCACGAGGATGCGAAACGGTTTGTGAACCCAGATTGTATTGTCGCCCTGCGTCATCATCGCCGCTTTGGTGGGCAGCTTGATCTGAGCCCGGATGACCTGCATGGCCGACGAAAACCGCTTGCGCCGCGAATGCCGCCGGAGATAGGCGGTCATCTCGTCGGAAGTAGCGTCCGCCGTCTCGGCGGACGGAATCAGGGTGCCATGTCGAAGATCCGCCGAGGCGGGCCGACGGCCTTCTGCGTCAGCATATTTCCCCGCTTCCGCAAACATTCGCCCCATTTCACTCAGCGCAAACTCAGGCCCCTTGCCGTCCATCAGGACGTGATTGAATCGCATCAAGAGCACGTCGCGCCCGTCGGGCAGGTGCAGCAGATGAAACTCGATGGGATCCTGGCGAACCAGATCCATCGACGTCTCGAACATTCTTTCGGCAAAGGCCCACACGTCGCCGCGCTCCCCGCCCGCCAAGTCATGCTCGAAGAATGCAACATCGCGATCCGCCTCGAATCGCCAGTACGGCCGCCCTCGGTCATCCCGCGCAATCCGCGACACCACCACTGGATACGCCAAGCGCAGCGCCGCCAGCGCCTCGATGAACCCAGCGACATCCAGCCGCCCATCCAGCCAGACATGCGTCTGACACTGAAACCCGGGATGCCCAAACCGCCGCAACCCCTCGTGCGCCACCAGCATCAACCGATCGGCCGCGTTGAGCCACTGCCCGCGCGATCGCGCCCCCGCGACGGCGCCCGATTGCCCGCGGCCGTCTTCATTCTGTTCCCGGCGCGCCGGGCGTTGGATCTGGCCAAGCATGATGGGCGGATTATATCGACCCCGTGGTACACGCAACGCGAAGCAGACAATCGATGGTTTTCCGCTGACACCGAACGGCTTAGAATCCGCCCGTGGCCGACCCCGCCCCCACGCCGAATATCCCGCTCACGCCCGAAGGCCTTCCCGACTGGCCCGCCATCGACTTCGACGTCCACTGCTCGCGCTGCGGCTACAACCTGCGCACGCTAACCACCCCGCGCTGCACCGAGTGCGGGTTTCAGTTCAATTGGCAAGAACTCATTCGCGGCCTTTTCAACCGCAATCCAAGGTTATTCGAACATAATTGGCGCGAGCGCCCGATACGCTCATACCTCCGTGCCGTCTTTGTTCCGATGTTTTGGCCGAAGTCTTTTTGGCTTGAAATATCGCTTCACGACCGAATCATGCGAGGACCTTTGCTTGCGCTGCTGACCCTAAGCTGCATCCAATTCCTCATTGTGATTCACGCACTTTCATTAATTTACTGGTGGAGCATTTCATACCTGTTCGCTCGTCGCTTCGTAGCGCGACCTCCCTATGCCTCGTGGTCCCGCAACTCCTCGCTTTCTCTCGAAAGCGTCTTGGACGAGTTGGAAAGAGATTTCTATTACGTCGGCGCTCTTCCTTATGAAATCCCTCAGCAATGGTGGCCGCTGCCCCTTATGTTGGTGGCGGGACTGATCCTCATGTTTTTGTTGATGGCCAACCTGCGTGAGACTATCGCTCGATTCAAGCTTCGACCCGCCCACATGCTTCGCGCACTTGCGTATGCTTCTGCCCCGGGCCTCTTCCTTTCCGCCGTCGTTGGGTCGCTATTTCCGGTTGTACTTTTGGGTTTCGACGAGCATGGGCTTTCAACCTCCCTCGACGTTGCGCTCTTCTTCGGCGCGATCTGGCTGGCTGGCGCTCCGATGTTCTATCAGATGCGATCATCATTTCGTCATTATCTGAAGATACCCCATGCGGCGCTGGCAGCCGGCTTGCTGCTGATTACCGGCATTCTCGGGGCAATGGCCTTGTTGCTTCTCTTATTCTCCATCTGAGCGGTATCTTCTAGAAAAAGAACTGGATGCTTTTCGCGAAATGGCTGTTGTCGGTTGCTCGCGCATCCCAGTCCTTTAGAATCCGTGAGTGTCCGATTTTCCCGGAACTTCAACTCTTCCGCTCACGCCCGAAGGCCTCCCCGACTGGACCGCCATCGACTTCGACGTCCACTGCTCCCGCTGCGGCTATAACCTGCGCACCCTGACCACGCCGCGCTGCACCGAATGCGGATTTCAGTTTGAGTGGGACGAGTTGATCCAAGGGCTGTTTAATCGCAATCCGGAGCTTTTCGAGCACACCTGGCGCGAGAAGCCGGTTCGGGCATATCTGCGGACGATCTTCGCGCCGATGTTCCGCCCGAAAAAATTCTGGCAAGGGGTGTCGCTGCATGATCGTATTGAAACAAAGCCATTGGTCTTCCTTCTCGGCTCGTCCGTACTGGCATTGCTCGTTGTCGTTCAGGGCCTCGCGCTGCTTTTTTCACTGCTGATTTACCTTATTTTTCAATTCGGACTTCTCCAACGGCAGGGGTATTACGGATACTACCCTTATAGTGGGAGCGTCGAGCTTTCCTTTGTTCTCGAAAAGCTCGAGGAGATCTACCTCGCGTTTGGCATCGAAGTGTATCAGGATTTCGAGGACTGGATCGTAATTCCCTTCATGATCCGCGTCGGGTTCGGGTCGATTCTGTTGATGTTGCTGAATCTTCACGAGACCATCGCCCGTTTCAAATTGCGGCGCGGTCACATGTTGCGCGTCCTGGCATACGCTTCGGGCGCAGGAGCCGTGCTGGGGGCGATGTTCGTGCTGGTCTTGCCCGTCGCTCAGGTCTTGATCATGAGTTTTTGGCCGAAGTGGTTCGCACCTGCGACAATAATGCTGATCGTGTTCACATTCGCACCGTTTCTGGTTCAGTTTCGATCTGGGCTGCGGAATTATCTGAAAATTCGCCACGCAACGCTGGCCGCAGTCCTCTTGCTCATCGTTGGCCTGCTTGCCCCGGTGGTCGCGTTGGCGGTCACCGTGACAGTACTTCACAGCATTTTTTGATCTTGAGCAGGACTAACGCACAGATTCCCCGCTCTTTGTCGCGACGCCCGATTGGCTATTCTGACAAAAAAAGTGTCCCGCACACGAGCCTTAGAAACCCGGGTGCGGGACGAGGTAGGGATGGAGTGGGGTCTGTTTGAGGCTCCTCGACGCCAGCGCGGCGCCGACGACCCTCGCATATCTTTTATGGCCGGCGAACCCGTTCTCTCGTTCGCCCTGCTCCTTAATTCAATTCGCGGCCGGTGACCGCGGTGTTTTGCCTCGAATCACCGGCCGCTCGCACGAGTATCTTGTGTTCATCGCGGGACAGCTTCGCCCGCGCGTCCCGAAGCGCCATACACATGGCACCACAGGTTAAATCTCCCTCAAGGCGGAGGAGGAGGCGGCAGGCACTCCTCCCGAATTTCCACTGTTTGGACCGACGCAACCGCCTGCACGCACCCGGTAATCGTGATTCGGTACAGCCCCGGCGGCGGATCGGACACCGGAAAATTCACGCTCCCGTTGTAAATAATGAATCGAATGCGGTAATGCCCCGTGTCGATCAGTTCGATGTCGGTCGTGAACATGCTCTGCCAGGGCGAGCCGTCTTCCGCGCCGACCAGATTGACGCTGACCCGCGAATCAAACGAGGGCGACGAGAAATCCGGCGGCAGATTCGAGCCGAAAATATCGACGGTCAGCTCCGACGTCGGATTGTTCTCGTCCGTGCTCGGGCACGTCAGCATCGTCGCCGGCGCGAAGCTCACGCTGTCAATCGCGAAGGGCTGCAACGGGCACGAATCGAGCACGATCGCGCTGGCGAACGTCGCCGTCTCGCCGTCGGGATTCGTCACCAGCAGGTCCCACGCCCCGGCCGCCGGAAAGCAGCCCAGCATCAACGTATCCACTTGTAGCAACATCCGGCTGATGCGAATCACGCCGAAGACCGGCACGTTCGGCTGCCCGGCCTGCGTGAACTCGACGAAGACTTCCTCGTGAAAACCATCGCCCTGGATTTCAAGCGGCCCCGCGTTCGACGTGTCGCCGTCGCAATTCGTCGCGGGCGACAATTCAAAGGAAACGCCCGTCACCGCCGGATTCGACGGCGGGCAGTTCCCATCGCAGGCGCTCCAGATGCCGCCGAAGACGCCGCCGCCTGCATCGCATTCACCTTCAAGAATCTCGTCGCACGCCCCATCATTCCAGCAGCACCGCCCCACCAGCGGCGCGTTCAAGAGCAACTCGACGAACGGCCCCAGATCGCGCGCGTCGGCCGCCTCGTCGCAATCCATGTCCGCTCGAAGGTAGGAGCACTCGGGATACAGATCATCGAACGCATCGGCATTGACCACCGCCGTCACGAACGCGGGAATGTCTTCATAATTGATCCGCCCGTCGCAATTCACGTCGCCGTCGATCGCGAACGGGTCGATGTACTCGACCTCCCAAAAAGCGTCGGGCATCTCCACCTCATGATGGAAGTGCCCCGCCACCTGCGTCGCCACGGAGGCGAAGTACACATCGTGCCAGAAACCGAAAGGCGCTTCGCCGTTCAGCACGCTCGATTCGATCACCGTGTTGAACACGCCCTGACCCGACCAGCCCAGGTCGAGATCGGCGCGAACCCTCCACTCGACGCCGTCGCCCCGGGCGATCAGAAAGGCCAGGTTCCCGGCGTTGAATTGCGGATTGCAGTTTTCGTTCGTGACGAAGGTCGCGCGCAGCCGGGCGTTGACGATTTGGGCGCCTTCCGGAACCGGCGCCAGTAGCCGGTCGATTCCCGTGGGAAGCGGCGACCACGTCCCCGTCTCACAAAGGTCGGGCGACGCCGGGAACTCGACCCGATACGTCGCGATTCCCGGGCACGCCATCACCGGCGTGGACCCGCCGTGCAAGCCCGCCAGGACCGCTGCGATAAAAATGCCGTGCTGAAACCCTCGCCGCATGGAAAAAACTCTCTGCCTTCAGGAAGGCTCACGGTTTCTTGCAAACCGGAACGCAATGCGGCGCAAGGGGCTGCGCCGTCCCTACCGCAAAGAGATGCAAAATTGGGGCACGGTTCCCGCCAAAAAATGCAAAGTTCTGTTTGTTATTGGCCCAATCCGTCAGATTCGCTGGGTTCGGCCCTCGCTCATCGGGGTTGAAAGCACTGGAATCGGCGGTGACAATGAATCTTTCCGGACGAGTCGGCCGCGGGGCGTCAGGCTGGCTCAAGATTACTCGAACGGCGGAACGGCCACGTGTCCAAGCTCTCCGAAAATTCCCCAAGCGAGGCGGTCGGCGGCCGCGGCCCCGACAAGCTACTCGCCATCGGCGCCTACGGTGAAACCGTCGCGGCCTACCGATACCTTGTGCTCTCCGAAAAAGCCCCGGCTGACGAATATCGCCGCGAATTCGCCGACATGGCCGACGAAGAGCAGGACCACAAGCAGCGCCTGCAAAAACTCGTCGCCGACATGTACCCCGGCCAGGATTTCGTCCTCACGCCGGAGGACAAGGACCTCGTCGTCACCGGCCCGCGCCTGCTGGAGATTCGCGACGAGAACGACTTCCGCGAGGCGATGCACATGATCCTGCACACCGAGCGCAAGACCGCACGCTTCTACGCCAACAACGGCAAGTACATGCCCGACGCCGGGATCCGCGCCCTGTTCCACGAACTCGCCGAAGAAGGCGCCGAGCACTACCAGCGCCTCAAGACCCTCGCACGCCAGGCCGGCGTCACCGACGTCAACGAGTAGCGTCCGCCGTCTCGGCGAACGGAGGAATTCCCCGACACGTCTGCGCCTCCCCTTGCTAGCGCCGCGGGCTCGGAATCTCCGCCATCGGCAGCGTCCGTTCGCGATAAACGTGTTGCCGGTATGCCCGCGCATACTCCTCCACCATGCGCGACACGCCGTACTGCGTTTCAGCCGTCGCCAGCGCGGCCGCCCCGAGTCGACGAGCATGTTCCGGCGCATCGAGCAGCCGCCCAATTTCCTCAGCCAACTGCGCCTCGTTCCCATCCTGAATGAACGCCGAGTTCTGCTGATCCGCCAGACCGTCGCAAAAAAGCCCGTCGGCGACAATCATCGCCAAGCCTCCGGCCATCGCGTAAATCGGCTCCTCCCGAAACATGGTCGTGCGCCTTGGCGCACAAAATATATCCGACGCCATCATCGCCGTCCGAAGATGCTCCAGCCGCCCGGTGAACGTCACGCTCTCCCGGATTTTGAGCGATCCGGCCAGCTTCCGGAGGTCCGACTCGGCCGACCCCTTCCCGGCAACCAGTCCGAGCACGTCCGGCCGCGCCTGTACGGCCTTCGCAAAACCGCGCAAGAAAACGTCCGCGCCCCCGTCGGGCGCCAGCGAACCGGCGAACACGACCGTCGGCACCTGACCCGCGTCCCCGAAAGCCCCGGCTGACTTCTCCGTCGCGACGCCCGGCCGGATCACCTCGACCGACTTCGAGCCCAGCCGCGTGCGCTGGATCGCGTCGCGCATCTGTGACGCCGGCAAAATCAACACCGTCGCCCGGTCCAGCGCCGCCATCACGGTGCTGTCGCTGGGAAATGCCACCGATGCGACATTCGCGAAGAACGCCGCCCCCAGCTCCTCGGCCAAGCGCGCCGCCAGCGGCGCCGCCGCGATCGACGCCGAGTGCACCACCATCGGCTGACGCGCCGGCAGCCCCGCCACCAGACGACGGATTGCATCCGCCGTCCGATGCGCCGTCCACACGTCGAAGGGCCACCGCCGCACCCGGTACGGCACCAGCAGCGTCGCCCCAGCCACGACCCGCTCCGGCCGCGAGGTGTCCGGCAGCACGAGAATCACGTCCACCGGTTCGTCGATCAGCCCGATCTGCAAAAACCGCAGCGAATCGGCAAATCGCTCCACCGCCCCCTCGTCGGCGACGAGACAGAGCGTATACCGCTGGCCACGAATCTCCGGCTTTCCTGCCATGCGTCTCTCTCCGGCCGCCGTTTCAGAACCCCGCACGGAAGTGCGGGGCTTGCGGTCTTACCACTCCCGTGGTGGGTTCTGAAAAATCATTTGCGCCGCTATGGGAAGCCACTTTCAGCGGCGTCTGCCTTTCACGCTTCGCCCCGAAGGGTGCGACGGCATGTAGCCACGAGTGGAGCGAAGCGGAACTCGTGGAACGGTCACGCGCTTTTCATTCCGCTCCGAAGGAGCGGCGGAATCGCCTTTAGCCGGAATGCGCTACTTCGATCCGCGCTTATCGAATATAACATATCCGCTAGCGTCCGTGCCCCATGTGGTCGGGTCCGCAGACCCGACATCCCCGTAGGGTGGGTCGGCCTATTGACCCACCATTCGCGAGACCACCCATGCTCGATAAACTCTTCGCCCACCAGGCCGAACTCAACCGCCGCATCGGCTTCGACCCCGACGCCCTCCACGACAAATTCGACCCAAAGCTGGCCGGCGAATGGCTCAACAACTACCTCATGGCCGCCGCCAACGAGCTGGAGGAGCTGCGCAACTGCATGTACTGGAAGCACTGGTGCGCTGAGGCCCGCCAGGGCCGCCGCTACGAGCTGCACGACCTGCAGAACGCCCGCGTCGAGGTGATCGACCTGCTGTTCTTCTGGATCTCGATGGCCCAGTGCGTCGGCCTCACCGCCGCCGACGTGATCGACCTCTACGAGCAAAAGCTCCGCGTGAACCACCAGCGCCAAACCGACAACTACTCGATGCAGGGCAAAAAGGAGGACGACAACAAATCGATCTCCCTCCAGCGCGAAAAGAAACCGTAGGGTGGGTCGGCAGTTTGACCCACCTTAAGTGGCTTGTATGTTCGTAAATTGTTTGGTACGCTGATCTCGCATGGCCCAATCCTCCTCAATCGAATGGACCAACGCCACCTGGAACCCCGTCACCGGCTGCACCAAGATTAGTCCCGGCTGCAAGAACTGCTACGCCGAGCGCATGGCACACCGCCTCCGCGCCATGGGCGTCCCGCAATATCGCGACGGCTTCAAGCTCACGCTTCAGCCGGACGCGCTGGACGTCCCGCGCCGCTGGAAAAAGCCGCGACTCGTTTTCGTCAACTCGATGAGCGACCTTGACCTGCCCCCATTTTATGTACCACCTGTTATGAGAGTCAGTGCCTGATCTGTCACTTCCGACGCGGGTTCGGGCGGGCGGAGCGTAGCGGAGCCTGCCCGAACCCGCGTCGTCGCCCTTTCGCATCCCGCCGCGAACG
>DATMEE010000368.1:0-3191 GCA_035557035.1 Phycisphaerae bacterium | reverse complement strand
CGACGAGGTGCGAGCCGATGAAGCCGGCGGCGCCGGTGACGAGCACAGTGGATTGTTTGCTATTTTCTGTTGGCATCATCACTCAGCAACGCAGATCGGTTCGTTCGCCCAACGGTTCCGCCGCCCCTTTCGGGGCGGACTCTGTCTTACGGCAACTATCCACGGGTTCCGCTTCGCTCCACCCGTGGCTACATTCTGTCGCCCCGTTCGGGGCTGGGGCGACATCAGCGGCTGCCGCGCCTGTTCTTACCGGTTATTGGCCGGTGCCACACGCGCCGGTCGAGTGGGCTTTCACGGTCGCTCTTCCGATGCTGTGGTATTCGAAGCCGGATTTCGCCATGAACTCCGGGGCGTACAGGTTGCGTCCATCAAAGATCACCGGGCGCTTCAGCTTTTGCCGTATCAGGTCAAATTCAGGCGTGCGAAATTGCGTCCAGTCCGTGAAAATGACGAGGGCTTCCGCGCTGTCCAGGGCCTCGTAGCAATCGTCGAAATAGGCGATCTTTTCAGTTCCCAGAGCGCTGCGCGCGTTGTCCATCGCCTCGGGATCGTGCGCCCGAATCGGGTGCCCGTGCTCGCGAAACATGCGGACAGCGTCGATCGCCGGGCTTTCGCGCACGTCGTCGGTCCGCGACTTGAACGCCAGGCCCCAGACCGCCAGCGTCGCCGGCCGGCCTTCAAAATATCGGATAACTCGTTCCGCGAAGCTCCGGCGCTGAAGCCGATTGGTTTCGTCGACGGCCGCGCAGATGCGCGTCGGATAGCCGACGGTATCGCCCATGTGCTTGAAGGCTTTCACATCCTTGGGAAAGCACGAACCGCCGTAGCCCACTCCGGGATAGAGAAATGCCTGGCCGATGCGCGTGTCCGCACCGATGCCGACGCGCACTGCTTCGACGTCGGCGCCGAGGCGCTCGCACAGGTTGGCGACCTCGTTCATGAAAGAAATGCGCGTTGCCAGCAGCACGTTGGCGGCGTATTTGGCCATTTCGGCACTGGCCGGGTCCATGACCAGGATACGCTCCCGCTTGCGCATGAATGGGGCGTAAAGCTGCTTCATCAGCTCGCACGCCTCGGGGCTGTCGGTGCCCAGCACGACGCGATCGGGCCGGGTGAAGTCGTCGACCGCGGCGCCTTCCTTCATGAATTCAGGATTGCTCACCACGTCGAAACGGTGCGTCGTAACTGCGCCAAGTCGCTCGCGCACGATTCGGTGCGTGCCCACGGGCACGGTGCTCTTGGTGACGACGATGCGGTAGCCGTCCATGGCGCGGCCGATCTTGTCGGCAACGTCGAGGACGGCAGTCAGATCGGCGCCGCCGCCGCCGTCGCCGGGAGTGCCGACTGCGATGAAGACGACCTGCGAGTCCTTGACGGCCTGTGATAGATCGGTGGTGAAATGAAGCCGGCCGGCTTTGACGTTGCGCTGGATCATCTCTGACAGGCCTGGCTCATAGATCGGGATTCGACCCTGCCGCAGGGCCTCGATCTTCGCTGCGTCGATATCGACACAGATGACGTGGTTTCCGCCGTCGGCGAAGCACGTGCCCGCGACGAGACCGACGTAACCAGTACCGATCACACTTAATCGCATCCAACGCTCCAAGAAGCGACAAACTGCTAACTCATCGCTAAGCCCTCAATGATAACTCATTTACGACGCTCAAGCACGGCCGGATTGCTGGAGGGTTTTGCCATTCGGCCGGCGCGTCCATGAACTTTGGCCGGCCCTACGTCACTATTAGGATGGCCATGATGAGCGACAGTCCGGAAAGCCTTGAGGAGTTGTACCGGCGGACCGGACCGGTCGTGCGGGCCTACCTGCTTCGGCGGGTGCGCGATGCGGACGCGGCGGACGAGCTGTTGCAGGAGACGTTTCTGGCGGCGGCGCGGCGGCCGGACCAGGTTGCGGCGGCGATTTCATCGCGAGCCTGGCTGATCGGCATCGCGGCGAACAAGGTGCGGGAGCACGTCCGCGGGCGGCGCCGCGGCGCGACGCTGGCGTTGAATACGCAGATCGCGGCGGCGCGAGATGTTGAGCGGGATGGACGGATCGATGACATGCGTGCGGCGATCGCCGAGTTGCCGGAATTGCATTGCGAGGCGCTCGAGCTGCGGCTGATCGAGGACCTGTCGTACGCGGAAATCGCGGCGGCGCTGGCGATTCCGGTCGGCACGGTGCGATCGAGAATCCACAATGCGGTGGTGCGACTGCGGGAGAGTTTGACGGCAGCGGACACGAAATCGTGAAAGTTATGCCGGGAGATGCAAGATGTTGAATCATGACGTGATCGAAAGGCTATTGATCGACCGCGAGATGGGCGAGCTGTCTGATGATGCCGTGGCGCTGCTCGATGAGTTCCGCCGACTGAACCCGGCCGGTCGCGAATCGGCTGATGAAACGGTCCCGATCGTGCGGCTGGCGCGCGCCGCGTTGCGGGAGGATTTGCCGGCCGATGCGCGGCCGCTGCCGATGGTTTCTTTCGCGCGACGGACCGATCGGAAGAGACGGGCGGCGTGGATCGGTGGAGGCCTGCTCGGCTTCGCCGCGGCCGCGGCGCTGGCACTGGCCGTGTGGACCGCGAATCGGCAAGGCGTCTTTTCACTCGATTCCGTCGCACCGCTTGCCCGCACTCAGGACGGCGATGGTACATTGGTAAATTCAAGCGCGCGGACTCGGAATGAAGGCGCCGCCGGGTTCTGGTCTGTCGGCGAATGGCGGCGGTCAATGAATGCCGGGCAGGCAGGCGCCGGCGCGGACATTGAGTGGATCAACCCGGTCATGCGACCGAGAAGAGGAGCATCGTCATGAGTACCTCAATGATGGGCGGAATATCGCTGTGTCTTATTCTGTTGACCGGTTGTGTGCCTGAAAAACGCGTGGTCTGGACGGCCGACGGAACGCGCGCGGCGGTCATTGCCCATGATGCGGTGCATCTGATCGACGGTGAAGGCGGCATTCTCAAGCCGCGCATCCCCGTCAAAGAGGGCCGCTGCGCCTGGACGCGCGACGGAAAGCGATTGGTCGTCGCACACGGTGTCGAGGTGGGGGGCTGGAAGGAGATTGACGAAATTCTGACCGCGGAACAGCGCGCGTCGATTGCGGCGCATGCCAAGGAACTAAAGCCGCGCGTTCTGGCCTATGAGGGCGACTGGAAGGACTTTGAATTCAATCCGGGCAAGACCTTGTC
>DATMEE010000367.1:0-6960 GCA_035557035.1 Phycisphaerae bacterium | reverse complement strand
CGGCCCCTGAACCGATGGCGCATTCCGCATTCCAAAATCCGAGTTCCGTGTTCCTCTAAAACTCAGATTCCTCTCGCTCGTTCGAATCATCGTCCTTCTGCTCTTCCAGCCCTTCAAGGACGAATTCGGCGGGGATCGTCTGGACTTCGCAGAAGCTCGAAACAATGTCCAGCAGCTCGGAGTACGGCACGGCAAACCCGCGGAGAACGTCGTTCTCATCGCGGCGAGGCGCGTCGCACAGATACGTGATCAGCTCCGGCACGTTGAGCGGAGCATTCAGAGTCGGCGATGACGTCTTGTTTCGCTTGTTGTTGAAAATGAATGTCAGATGGTCGTCACCCGGCTGGGCCGTCAGCATCGCGATCTGCCGCCGCCCGTCGTCGCGATCGCCGGGAAACACGGCTGGCGGCCGGCAGGCGAGGTCCTTGCCGAAAATCGCGATCCGCGGCTGGCCCGTGCGCCGCGCGTAAATCAGATAAGGCCCGTTCGAGTCCACGATGTCCAGAATGACGTTGTCGCGATCGAGCACCCGCGTCTCGATGGCCGGATGGATGCGTCGCAACAGGGCCCGATAGGCATCGATGCGGGTGTTCTTGTCCGGGTCATTGAGCAGCTTCCGCAGGTATTCGCCGGCCGGGTACATATTGCGCGCCCAGCCCAGTTCTTCGATGGCCCGCTTACGAAATTCGCTTTCCGAATCGATCGCGTGCCGCGCAACGACCTCCAGCCCGTTGCCGTCATTCAGGCGCAGCCCAGTTCGGGCGGCGTAGAAATTGAGCGCCGGAGTCTCCGACGCGTAAAGCCGCTCGATATGGGGAAGCACGGACTTGCCGATGGCCTCGAGGGCGACGGCGATCATCTCGTGGTCCGGGTCGGGCTCATCAAAGGCCTGCACCAGGTCTTTCGTTCGCCTGAGAACGTAATCGGGGTTGGAATTCAGCGGCGTGCGCAGGACGCGATTCAGAAAAAACCACTTCCGATCCTGAAACTCACGCGGAATCATCAGTGCCACATGGCTGGCGCGTTCGCCCATCGCCACTTTGTCCAGCCCGGGGTGGCGGCTGTTCAGCTCGCGCTCCATTCGTTTGGCCATGCTGGGGCTGGGGTCGTTCAGCACCAGTCGGATCTTGCGCGGGTCTTTCACCACGCCGCCCCCAAGTACGACGCCCCCGGTCAGATCGATCTTGTCGCTCGGCCGGCCCGATCGATTGAACGGCGTCACAAAGACCGGCCCCGATGCCGTCGCCAGCGTCGCCCCGGCGAGGACGCCGCGCGGCGTCTCCGCGAAGGTCTTCAGCTCGCCGAGAAACAGCCGGCCGCCGACGATGGAGGTCGCTTCGCTTCCCAGGCCCTTCACAAAAACATCGAACCGGTCGCCTTTTTGCGCGCCGGCCGGGATAAAGCCAGTGATTTGCACCATGCAGGCATCGCGGCTGTTGAGAAAATCGGCGGGCACCGGTCCGGGACGGCTCGGGTCCTGTTGGCGTTGGATCTCCTTGAACAGATAGTCCTTGATCGCCTCGGGTCCATCGCGCCCCCCGGTATCGACCAGATCGGCGACCAGGCCGTAGCCGGTGACTTGATTGAGCCTCATGCCCTCGATCGTCACCAGCGGGGCGATCGTGTCGCGAATGGCCGGGCTTTCAGACACCGGCCGCGCCGCGGCGGCGGGCTGTTGGGTGTTTTCCTTCTTGACCTGGAAAAAATCGTTCCAGTCCTGCTCGCTCGCGCAACCAGAGGCGATCAACATCGCCATCGGAAATGCCATGAATCTGTAGTACGTCTTCATCATTGTTAAATAAATACTTATCACTTCCCAACCACCAAAAACCAACAACCACTAAATACTGAAATCGTGCGCCGGGCCGGTCTTCTGCTTCGGGGGGCGCACCTTCAATTCCGGGGGCGTGCAGATCACCGTGCTGCCCGCGGGAACGCTGCTGGTCAAGAACGTAGAGCCGCCCACGGTCGCGCCCTCGCCCAATAGGGTGTCGCCGCCGAGAATCGTCGCGTTCGCGTAGATCGTGACGTCGTTCGACACGGTGGGATGCCGCTTATAGCCGCGCACCATGCGGCCGCGGTCGTCCTTCAGGAAGCTCAGTGCCCCGAGTGTGACGCTCTGATACACCTTTACGTTTTCGCCAATGTCGGTCGTCTCGCCGATGACGACGCCGGTGCCGTGGTCGATAAAGAACCGCTCGCCGATCCGCGCTCCGGGATGAATGTCGATGCCTGTCCGCATGTGCGCCCACTCGGCCATCGCCCGAGGAATCAGCGGCACGTCCATCTCGTAGAGCTTGTGCGCGTAACGATAAACCGTAATGGCGAGCAGCCCTGGATACGCGACGATCACTTCATCGGTGTTCTCGCAGGCCGGGTCGCCGTCGAAGGCGGCCTTCACGTCGAGCGCCAATTTGTTGCGCATCGCCGGAATCTCGTCAAGGAATGCGTGGGTGATTTCGCGAGCCTTGGCATCGAACGGCAGGGCCTGCGACGACGGGCCGTTCGGATCGTAATGCCCTTCCACTTCGTTCAGGTGACACAGGGCGAGAAACACCTGCATGTAAACAGACTGCCCCAGCCGCGGCAGCAATTCGCCGACATGATATTTCACATTCTTGAATGAGAGATTCTGCCGATCGAAATAACCCGGGTACGAAATCTCGAACAACATTCCGATGATTTTTTCGATCTCCGCGCGGCTGGGCAGATAGCCCCGGCTGATGTGCCGCGTGGCGGGCTCTTCGACGTAGCTGTCCACGATGCGGTCGACCAGATTCTGTATCCGGTCGTCCATGTCGAATTCGCCGATCATCGGGGTTCGCTCTCCTTCCGGACGAAGGCGGCGCGCGGCCGCGGGGGCGTGTCGCCTGATTATACGCTGGTTTCGGCGGGATGCACGCCACTGGTGCATTGTCAGTACGCGACGCGACGCACTCTTTTCAGACCCATTACGGACCGTTATAAAGGCCGTGGAAACGCAGCGGCGTCGTATGGTTTCCGGGCGTTTCGTTCCTGTTTTGGCAGGCTTTTGCCGGCGCCGCTTCCTGTGAAAGAATCACGCGCAAATGGACTTCAAATCGCTGGGCAACACAAGCGTCATCGGCCTGCAATGGGGCGATGAGGGCAAGGGCAAGATCGTCGATCTGCTGACGGAGCATTTCGACATGGTCGTCCGATATGCCGGCGGGGCGAACGCGGGCCACACCGTCCGCATCGGTGCTGAAAAATTCGCGCTGCACCTGGTTCCCAGCGGAATTCTCCGCAAAGGCGTTCTGAACGTCGTCGGTCCCGGCGTCGCGGTCGATTTTGAGATCCTTCATGCGGAAATCGAAGCGCTGCGAGCGCGCGGGATTGAAGTTGCCGACAATTTGCGCATTTCCAATCGCGCGCATCTGGTGATGCCGTACCACAAGAAGCAGGATCGGCTCACCGAAGCCAAGCTAGGCATTTCGCGGCAAATCGGCACGACCGCGAAGGGCATCGGCCCTTGCTACGCCGACAAAATGCTGCGCAGCACGGCTTTTCGTGTCGGCGACCTGGAGCAACAGGATGCGTTTCGCGGGCGGCTTCTCGAAGTCGTCGAAGATCGCAACAAGGTCTTCGCCGCGCTCTACGCCGACCGCGAACCGCTGGACGCCCGGCAGTTGGCCGATCAGTATCTCAAAATCGCGGACGCGCTAAAGGAACATTTCGCCGATACGACGTCATTCGTTCACGCGGCGCTCGATCGGGGGGACCGCATTCTCTTCGAAGGCGCGCAGGGCAGCCTCCTCGATCTCGATCATGGCACGTTTCCATACGTCACCAGCAGCACCTGCACCTCGGGCGGCGTCGCGGCCGGCGCGGGCGTCCCGCCGTCGGCCGTGCAAAGTTACATCGGGGTGATCAAGGCTTATTCGACGCGGGTCGGCAGCGGGCCATTTCCGACGGAGCTGAAGGACGCGATCGGCGACCGCATTCGCGAACGAGGCCACGAGTACGGCACCACCACTGGCCGCCCGCGTCGATGCGGATGGTTCGACGCGTTTGCGACCCGTTACACAGCCCGTCTTTCAGGCATAACGCAGATCGCCGTCATGCACCTCGACACGTTGGGGGCTTTCCCGGAAGTCCTCATCTGCACCGGCTATCGACATCGAGGGGCCGCGCTGGGGTCCTTCACGCCGGACGTGGAAATCCTCGACGAGGTCGAACCGATTTGCGAATCGATGCAGGGCTGGCAGGGCGATTTTGAAGGCATCAGCGAATACGAAAAGTTACCGCACGCGGCGCGGCGTTACATCGACCGCCTTGAAGTGCTTCTCGAAACTCCCATCACGCTGGTGAGTGTCGGCGCGGAGCGGACGGCCACGCTGCATCGAAAGGCGGGAGGATGACATCCCGGCACCACGAGTTTTATGGCAATTCGACGCAGTCATTATGAAATGGCGTTCGAAGCGTACCTGGCGAGGCGGGGTACGCCGTGTGTGGCCATCGAGGACGTGAAGCACTTCGCAAAGTCGAAGGCCGGCGCGAAGATTTTCGACTACATCGTGTATCCCTCGGGAGGGCCGGCGTGCCTCGTCGACGTAAAGGGACGAAAAACGTCCCGGGCGGCGGCCGATGACGCGGTCCAGACCAAGTCTTGGGTGACGCGGGGCGATCTCGACGGATTGCAGGCATGGCTGGACGTCTTCGGGTCCGAATACATCGCCATGTTCGCGTTCGCCTATTGGCTGGTCGGCGACGAGCCGTTGTTCGCGGCGGAAGACGATGCCACGTTCGTCTTCGCGGGTCGGCGTTATAGCTTTCGCCTGGTCTCGCTGGCTGACTATCTGATGCATCACCGAAACCGATCGTCGAAGTGGGACACGGTCTGGGTGCCGGCCGACCCGTTTCGTTCGATTTGCCGCCGGTTGGAGGCGTCCTGGCCGGCAGCGCCATGCTAGAAAACGTAAAAACGCCAAAGCGCCAAAACACCAAAAAGTCAAAGCTGATCGGGTGGGGCCGTAGGCCCTCAACTCCGGAATGGGTATAATCGGCGGATCAATAAGTGTTGGAGGAGTTCGTGTGACTCGACGCATACTGATGACGGGCATCATGATGCTGGTGCTTTGCTCCAGCGTTCTCGCGCAAGCCGTTCCCGAAGGAACGGAGATCGCACCGGACAATATCGCGCCGCTGGAATATGCGCGGCCGCTGATCGAATACGCCAGCGCAATTCTGTTCTTGCTGCTGGCGATGGGTATCGGGTTTTATCCGAGCAAGCGCGTCAAGGATGCGTGAGGCGCAGGACTGATTCCGCGGTCCCTCGCAGGATCGCTCGTCACGATTTGTTACTTCAAAAAAAGCCCACGGCATGCTTGCCGTGGGCTTGAGTTTGCGCTGGAGCCTTTCGCGGTTTCGCTACTCGGTAACGTGATCGCGAGACACGCGCCGCCGTTACGGCATGGCGCTTTCGATATCGACGTAGATGTCCGACACCTTCTCGCCCAGGGCGGAGACGCCCGCAATGCACACGACGATAATCAGCGCCAGCATGACCGCGTATTCCGTGGCCGTGGCGCCCTCTTCGTCCTTCAGGAACGCGTTGATTTTCTTGACGATCTGAATCATGGTCATCCCCCTGTTTGTCGTCGAACTCGCACGCTGCTTCAGCCGGCACCGTCGACCACTGCTTGGCATAACGGTACGATTCAGCGCCTAACCGGGCAAATCATCGTCTGGTCTGCCGCGGAACGAAAATAAATCGGCTGTCAGGCCGGCGCGATGCCTCGAATTCTCGGACAGCGGGGGGTTGGGTGGCCCGAAAACTTGAAAGAACGCCAGGCAGCGTCTATAAGTGAACGGGTCTGAAACCATGGCCGGTTAAGGAGAATTGCGGTGTCCAAGAAAGCACTCATCGTGGCGCTGCTGGGATTGAACCTCGCGATGGCCGCGACGCTGATCCTGTCGAGCTGGGATCCTCCGGCGGCCTTTGCACAGGCGGCCCCGCTCGGGCAGAACTATGCGATCGTCGCGGGCGAGATTCGGGACGGGGTGGATGCGCTTTATGTGCTGGATCTGGCAAACAGGCGGATGCACGTATTTCTGCCCAACCGCGACCAGAATAATCGTCGCATGTTTCACGCGGGCTATCGAGATTTGCAGCGCGACTTTCGCGGCGGCCAGTAGGTGGGATGGTTTTGGAGACGGCACACATGCATGACAATCGAAACTTCATCATCGGCGTGCTCTCGGTCACGGCGACCATCCTGTTCGTCGGACTGCTGATTGTCACTTCGACCGGGCAAAACCAGGCCATGGCGATCGGGCAGATCGACCGGGGCGGGGACTACATCCTCGTCACCGGCCAGTTCACCGAGAATACGGAGTTGGTGTACGTGGTGGATGCTGCCTCAAGGCGGATGATCTCGTACAGTTACGAAACCAGCACGCGTGATTTTGTGCTGTGGGATGCGATCGATCTTGCCAGAATCGTCGGAACCGCGGAGGAAAATCCGCCACGGGGCAAGCGCGGGCGATAGGGGCGCCGGGTTTGGCGGCGTTTCCGCTGTCGAATCACCAGCGATACGGCATTTCACTATTTAACATTCCACGAACTCTTCACGATTGACGCCTTTCTCGAATGGATCGTATTTCAATTCGATGTTGAAAAGTCGGGCGGGGTCGATTTTCACTACAACCGCGCTGAAGTCTTCGAGCGCCGGCTCGATGGCATAACGCACCTGTTCGATGTGGCGCGCGATATCCAATCCCATAAAGACGGGTGGGAGACCGCTGAAAGTCTCGACACAATCGACGAACACCTGCCGCGTGCCGATGGCCCTCCCGCTTTGCAGCAGAACCAGGCAGACGGCGCTTCGAATGAGCGCGCGGTAGAACCGTTCCCGCCGGCGGTTCTGGACCTGACTCCAGAGCTCCTCCCACGCATCGTGGGCCGCAAAAAACTCCTGCTCACTAAAAAGGCGAATGCCC
>DATMEE010000366.1:0-4781 GCA_035557035.1 Phycisphaerae bacterium | reverse complement strand
CAGGCGAAGGACGTTCGTACAGGCCACTCGGCCGAGTCCTTTTGCGGCGAGGCAAGTTCAAGGCTCTCAATCGAGGTCCTGCTGACGGCGTAGTTTGACGTTCGTCGGCCGCAAATTTGAATGGACACGGCTCAGGTGTTTGTCGAGCTTCGCTTGGCTCACCGGACCGATTCCGAAATCGCGAAAGGAGATCCAATGCATAGGGAAGGTTTCATTCGCCGTTCGGCTTTTACGCTCATCGAACTGCTGGTTGTGATTGCGATCATCGCCCTGCTGATCTCGATCCTGATGCCGGCGTTGAGTTCCGCCCGGCAGGAAGGTCAGCGGGCCAAGTGTCTGACGAATCTTCGCCAGCATGGGGCCTTTGGCGCGTCGAACGCGGTCTCGGATGCCGAGTCGCGTATGCACATTCCGCACGACGCGACGAACGAGCACATCAATACAATCAACGCCGATCCGATCACCGGCCTGACGCCGCGCTATATGGGCAGCGGCGACCACGATTGGGGTGGAGGCAACGGAAAATATGCGCGTTTCGACGGCGTTGCCGATCCAGTCAACAAGCTGGCGGCTCAAGGCCGGTTCATGAACAAACTTGCCTACGGCGTCGGCATGAACGCGAATGACGATTATTCGCTGTTCAAGTGTGGGGGTGATGACACGCTGGTGCCCAACGTCGGTGACGCCCCACCCCCCGATCCGATGTTTTATACCAAGTCCGTTTTCCACGCCACTGGAAACAGCTATCAAGGCGATTACTACGCCTACAAGGATCACCTTTGGGACAGCACGGCTGAGGAGTACAAGCGCTTCGGCGCATTCAAACGCGCGCAGAATAAGTTCGCCGACACCGGTTTAGCGCTGCTGTTTTGGGAACCTCGGTTCATTCAGGCCCTTTCCAACACCGTGGAGGTTGGCACCGCGAACCTTTCGACTTGGGGCCCCAGCGGAGCAATGGGTACGACCCCGCAAGAGATCAAGGGTCAACACGGCAAGTGGGGCAAGTTCCAGGCAGTCTTTGCAGATGGTCATGCCTCCACGATTGTCTGCCGCAAAAAAGGCTCGATGACGCAACCGATTAAGTTCCAGAACATCACGCCTTTCTGGAAGACGGCGTGGCGGGCCCCCGGATGGCGTTACGACAACTATCCGGCTAACAACCCGGGTCGCCATTGGATTAGTTACGGCTTTGGTGAAATGTCGGACCATTTCTTCCATTTTCAATGACAGGTAGAACAGCCTGACTCCCAGGATCGAATGGCTCCGATCGGCCGACTGACTCACTCGTTACGACTCCGTCGGCAATTCGGTTATGATTAAAGCTTGTCTCACTCGACGCTTGGCGCCGGCCCCCGGCCGAATCCGCCCGGTGCGATTGAGATAGGCTTTTTTTCATGAATGCTTCAAGAGGAGGCAATGCTCATTCCCGGTACACACACACTCAAAATCGGTGTGTCAGTCATCATTCTTGCCGTCGCCGCATTCATGTGGTTCTGGAGTAACTCGGATCGCGAGTACGACGCCGAAACTGCGGAAGCGCTCCGGGGCGTTATTTATCGGCTGCGCTGTAATAGCTGCGATCATGCGTTCGAGATGCCCGCCGAGGACTACCTCGACGACGTTGGCGCTGAAGGCGTGCGCTGTCCGAAGTGCGGGCAATACAAGGCTTGGCGAACCGGCAGCGCCAGCGAAGTCGATCCCGCCCAATTCCGTGAGGAAATGGCATTGTTGGCCTCGATTCAGGAGGTAAGCGACGCGGCACTCACTGTTCAATCCGAGATTGATCGGGTGCAGGATCAAATCAGCGCGACCGAGGCAGCGGGGAACGACGCTTCGAAGCTCGAAGAACTCCGCGAGGAGTTGGCTCGCCTCAAGGCCAGAAGCACCGCAATCTACGCACGTTGGGAGGAGCTCGCCCGCGGGTAACGGCGATCTCGTTGTACCCCTTCTCGAGTTTTCTGCACCAGCACGCAGGAGCGGCCGCTCATCGCCCGCACAGCACCGACCTGCATACGTCCCGGCTCAGGACAAACATCGCAGCGAGCAATACCCCGGCACTGAGGAACGCGGGCGTGTTGGATTCGGTCTGCACCGAGCGCGCCAGAAGGGCTGCGGCGAGCGCCTGCAAGCCAATGACCGCCAGGCATCGGACCGGCCTCAGCTGCGGGGCGGGCAGCCGCTTTCGCCTGCGATCGAGTAGGCATTCGCTGCAGCGGGGGAAGCCGTTCATCCCCGGCATTATCTCCTCCACATTGCCGCAGGCGCTGCACGTTTTTTCTGAATCCCGGGTGCGGCAATTGAAACCCGCGGCGCGGAGCTTCGCATAGGCTGCGGTGATTCGGCAGAATTGCGCGTGATTCCCGCTGTCGCCGGGAGTGCGATCGGGGTGGCACTTGAAGACCTGCCGCTTATAGGCGCGCCGGATTTCGGCCGGTGAGCCGCCGGGGGGCAGACCGAGAATCTCATAGCAATCGTGAAGGTCCATCAACGGCCCCCAACTGACCCTGAATCATCATGCCATGCCCGAGACGCGGTCAACTTCCTGATACGTCGTTCTACCTTCCAAAACGTACCGAAAACCGCACTCGGTCAAGGTCTCGAACATCCATTCGCCGGCGGCCTTGCGGATTTCGGAGATGGTGGGTTTGGTGAGAATCACGTCGCGAAGCTGCGCGTTGAACATCAGAATCTCGAAAAGGGCGTGGCGGCCGCGATAACCGACGTTCATGCACTTCTTGCAGCCGACGGCGTCGTAGAGATAGCCATATTGCCGGCCTTCGAGTTTCATCTGGCGGATCATCGAGGCATCGGGCTTGAAGGGCCGCTTGCAGTTGTCGCAGAGCGTGCGGACCAGGCGTTGCGAAATGCACATCGTCACGGCGCTGGCGATCAAGAAAGGCTCGACCCCCAGATCGAGCAGGCGAAAGATGGTGCCCACGGTGTCGCGCGCGTGAATGGTGGTGAGCACGAGATGACCCGTCGTGGCGGCCTGCATCGCCATCTTGGCCGTGTCGCGATCGCGAATCTCGCCGACGAGAATAACGTCGGGGTCCTGCCGCAAGACGGAAGTCAGGACGGAGGCGAAAGTGAGGTTGTGCCGCGCGTCGATCGAGATCTGAGTCGTGTTAGGAAGCTCGTATTCGACGGGGTCTTCGATCGTGACGATGTTGCGCGTCTCGGCGTTGATGCTCTTCAGCGCGGTGTAGAGCGTCGTCGTTTTGCCGCTGCCGGTCGGGCCTGCCAGGATGACCATGCCCGAGTCTTGGGTGCAAACCCGCTCGAATTCCAGCACGGCCCGCTCGCTCATGCCCAGGCCCGTGAAGTCGTCCGGCACGGTGCCCTTGTCGAGAAAACGCAGGGCCAGCTTCTGGCCGTGGACGGTCGGCGTGAGGTTGACGCGGAAGTCGACGCGGCGACTCGACAAATCGACGGAGAAGTTGCCCTCCTGAACGACGTGCTTCTTGGAGATGTCGGCCTCGCAAAGCACCTTGATGACGTTCAGGACGGAAATGCCCATGCGGGTGGTGATCTGGCCGACGGTGAGCATCTGCCCGTCAATGCGGAAGCGCATGCTGACCGTGGAGCTTTTCGGTTCGATGTGAATGTCGGTGGCGCGGGTGCGAAACGCGACAAAGAGCATCTGGCGCAGTGCCTCAACGGCGTCACCCACAGCCTCGTCCTGTCCGCGGCTCTTCACCGACAGCTCCTGCCCGCGACGGGTGAGCAGGCGGAAGTCCTTGGCAGTGTCCGGCGACCCGGGCGGCTTGGGCATGTTGACCACGGCCTGCATCAGCGGGGCGAGCTGCTTCGAGAGCGGACCGGCGGCCATCGCTCGCGCCGCAAGGCTGGAAGTTACGGATGACGCGTCGATCGAGGCCGGAGGAAGCTCTTCAGGCTCTTCCTCGACGACGGCCGCAGTCGGGACCCGTGCTCCCTTCTTGATCTCGACTTCATCTGGAAGAAGGCGCAGGCGCGTGCCGCCGATGCGGAAGGAATCGCCAAACGCGACGGCCGCTTCGACGACGCGGTTATCACCAATCCAGGTCCCGTTGCGTGTCTTGAGATCGGTGAGCTTGTAGGCCCCGTTCCTGACCTCGAGGACACAGTGCTTGCGCGAGGCCGCCTTGTCCGACAGCAGGATGTCGTTGCCGGCTTCGCGGCCAATCGAGAGCCGTCCCCCGATGAAGGGGACGACTCGCGTCTCATCGGCGGATTGAATTTCAATTCGGGCCATCGGTACTCGCGCGTTTGGACTTATCCGAGAATGGCGCCCTTTCCGGAGCGGATGCCCTTGAGACGCATCTTCAGCTCATCGGGATTCGGCGCCACTTCCATCGCCAGCTTGACGTCGAGATATTCCTGCTGGACGAGCTGGTAAAGAGCTTCGGTGAAGTCCTGCATCCCGTCGTCAATCGAGTTTTTCAGGACGGAAATGATTTCGAAGTCCCGGCCTTCGGCGATCAGTTTTCGAATCGATGCGTTGACCACCATGATCTCGCAGCAGGGGATGCGAGACCGCGTCGGATGAATGCTCGGCAGCAGCTTCTGGCAGACGACCCCCTTGAGATTGAACACGAGTGATTGCCGGATCAGGCCGCGCGCTTCTTCCGGAAACAGATCGAGAATGCGCGTCAGCGTCTGCGCAGCGCTCGAAGCGTGGATCGTTCCGAGGACCAAGTGGCCAGTCTCGGAGGCGTGCATGGCGGCTTCGAAGGTTTCACGGTCGCGCATTTCGCCGACGAGCACGACGTCGGGGTCCTCGCGCATCAGATACTTCAGGG
>DATMEE010000365.1:0-2176 GCA_035557035.1 Phycisphaerae bacterium | reverse complement strand
TTTCAGCTCACGTTCGGCCTCGGCAGCCCGCTGCTCGCGCTCGCTGCAGTGATCGCCGCTGATGTGCAAATCGTCCATCCGCTGCTCGGGCTTCTTGCCGCGGTTTAGTTGCTCGACGAGCCGGTGAACCGTAAGGTCCGGGTAGCGGCGAATCGGCGACGTGAAGTGGCACTACGTATCGGCAGCCAGGGCGTAGTGGCCTTCGTCTTCGGGGCTGTAAATGGCCCGCTGCATCGAACGCAGCGTGGCGTAATTGATGGCCTGCTCGCGCGGGTCGCCTTTTACCGAATCGAGCAGCTTCTGTAGCTCAAAGCGATTCTCCAAATTTTCGGCTTCGTAGCCGAGCTCGCGGACGAACTCCGTGAGCACTTTCATTTTGCGCGGGTCGGGGCTCCCGTGAACACGCCGCAAGAAAATGAGCCCGGCCTCTTCGAGCGTTTCAGCCACGGCGATGTTCGCCGAGAGCATGAACTCTTCGATCATCTGGTGGCTCTCGGTGTTCTGCGCGAGGTGCGCGCCCGTCACGCGGCCATCGGCGTCGAGGTCGATCTTCATCTCGGGCATCGAGAGCTCGAGAGCGCCGCGCTCGAAACGCCGCTGGCGGAATAGCATCGCGAGCTCGTGCATGCGGCCCAGCAGGGCGTGCACTTCAGGCGTCAGTTTCTTCTTCCACGCGGCGCGGTTGGCCAGGTATTCGTCGACCTCTTCATACGAAAACCGCCGCTCGCTTTTAATGGCGCTTTTGAACACGTCGGTCGCGACGCGGACGCCCTCCTCGGTGAATTCCATTATTGCCGTCAGGGCGTAGCGAACTTTGTCCGGCTGCAGGCTCGCCAGATTGTTCGAAATGATTTCGGGCAGCATTGGGATGACGCGGTCGGGCAAGTAAACGCTTGTCGCCCGGTCGTAGGCTTCGCGATCGAGCGGCGTCTTTGGCTGCACGAAGTGCGAAACGTCCGCAATGTGGACGCCGAGCATCCAGTGGCCGTTGGGCATCCGTTCCAGCGAGATCGCATCGTCGAAGTCGCGCGCGTCGACCGGATCGATCGTGATGATCGTGGATTCGGTCAGATCGCGGCGGCCGCGGCCGATCGATTCGTCGAATTTGTCGGCCTGCTGACGCGAGTTCTCCAGCACATCGTCAGGAAATTCGCCCGGCAGGTTGAACTCGTAGATGATCGACAACGTGTCGACGCCCACCTGGCCGCGCGGGCCGAGCACCTCAACGACAACGCCTTCGCCGTCGTGAACGTGGGAGGGGAATCGCACCATTTCGATGACGACTTTGTCGTCAGGGCGAACGCCCTTAGCGCCGGGATCGCCAACATAGATCGGGTTGGTGAAAATCTTCCCGTCGATCTGCACCATGCCCATGGCGGCCTGCTCGAAATACACGCCGACGAAGCGGTTGGTCGCACGCTCGATGACATCGATGATGCGGCCTTCCTGTTTGCCCATGCGGCCGCGCTTGGATTCGAGTCGCACGGAGACGATGTCGCCGCTGGCTGCGTCGCCGGTTTTGTCGGCCGGTATGAAGATGTCGGCGTCGCGTCCCTCGGCCCTCTGCGTGCCTTCGGGTCGCACAAAGCCGAAGCCGCCGGCCGCGCGGCGGAACGTGCCAGTGAAATGGTCTTTGGGTCGCCGCCCTGCAGCGGTCGGCGTCGCTGAGCCAGACTTTTCGTGTGCGGTCCGGCGGCTTCCTTCCGATTTTGTTTCCACGGATCTCGCGGGAGACTTCTTAGTTGCTGCCTGTTCGAGCGCAGAATGGAATGATGCCTTAGCCGCCGCCTTTTCGCTCTGCTCTGCGACTTTCTTCCTTTGCGCGGGACTTTTTCCACCAGGGTAAACGAGGTGGCTGGGACCAAACGCGAGCTCGCCCGATTTTACGAGCCGCTTGATAACGATCTTGAGTTCCTGAGTACTCTCTTTGGAGAGACCAAGCTTCTTGGCGATCACCGCCGGTTTGACGGGATGATAATTGGGCTTACCGACGTATTCCAATACCGAGGAGCGAAGATCTGGCATGCAGTAAGAATAGCGGGGATTGCGGCCCGATGACAGCGGGCGCGATCGGCGTCCGCCCTAAAGGCACGGCGTGAGTGACTGTCAGTCTGAGCGAAGTGGAGCGGAGTGAAGAATCTCGGGCAGGGCTAAGCGTGAACGCCGGGCCGTGACT
>DATMEE010000364.1:0-5689 GCA_035557035.1 Phycisphaerae bacterium | reverse complement strand
TTTGAAACAAATTTAGCTAACTTGGCGCTTCAGCTTTTAGGTGCAATTTGCAACCGACAGCCATGAGGCCTGCCATGTATAGCGCCGCAAGAGCATTTTGTGCGCCGTTCCTGCTCGTGATGTTCGTCGTTGTTTTTGCCGGGTCGGAGGCGACTGCGCAAAGCGCCGCCTGGCGTGTCAGTAAATCCTCCGGCGAGGTCTGGGTCAGCACATCGGGCGTCCAACAGGCATCTCTCACCGATGATGCGGCCCTGAATCCCGGTGACAGCATCCGTACAGGCCGGAACGGCCGGGTTCTTTTGGTACGCGGCCAAGAGAAGATTCTGCTCTCACCGAATTCAGTCATCAGCCTGCCGGCGCCAAAAAGCCCGGGCACGACCACCGTCATTCAGCAGTCGGGCACCGTTCTGCTCGAGGTCGAGAAACGTAACGTGCAGCATTTCGAGGTCGAGACGCCGTACCTCGCCGCTGTGGTCAAGGGCACGCAATTCCGTGTCACCGTCGGGCAAGGTGAGAGCTTTGTGACTGTGCTCGGCGGCCAGGTCGATGTGACGGATTTCAGGTCCGGCCAAGCTGCGCTCGTGCGGCCGGGACAAATGGCGAAGGTCGCGATGGTTGGGAAGCCCGGTCTGCTGCTGAGCGGCCCCGGCATCTTGAGTCCCATTCGACCGGGGACTCCCAGGGCATCGCCGGTGGTTCCGATTCAGGCGCCGGTCGAGGGCCAGCCCGCTGCGGACAGCGCCACCAAGGGACAGCAGGTTCGTGTGATGCCGCCGCGCGGTGAGGTCCCTTCCTTCGCTTCGCTTGAAGGCAGCGCGACGAACGACAACGCCTGGAATTCCGCCCGCAGCTATGTCGGCAGCTTTTTCGGCAAGACTGACGGCGCGCAGGTTCGCAGTGAACGCGACGCGGCCATCATCGCCATTCCGCTTGGCTTCGGGGCTGTGATCGCCTTCGTCGTCGCCGCCAAACGACGAAGGCAGAAGCAAAAGCCGAAATAACGAAGCTTAAGCGATCCGCGGGTAGCGTCACCTCATTGGGCGCCGCTGCCCGCAACGGACGGCCGGGTGTTGCTGCGCGGGGAAGTGGTGAAACAGTATCGGCCCCATATCCTGGTCTTGTGCGTCCTGGCAGCGTTTCTGCTGACCGGGATGCACAACGCATTGCAAAATGCGCTGACCGATATGCGGTTTAACTGGTTTCCGCGCCAGGCCAGTGGCGACATCGTTCTGGTCGCAATCGATGCTCCGTCGATCGAGGCGGTCGGAGTCTGGCCCTGGCCCCGACAGATCCATGCCGAACTGATCGACAAATTGGAAAGCGCGGGCGCAAGTGATATCGCTTTCGATGTCGATTTCAGCTCGCCGTCAAACGCGGTCTCCGATCAGGCCTTTGCCGACGCGCTCCAAAGGGCCGGCGGATCGGTCGTCCTCCCTTCATTCAAGCAATTGGTGGGGAGCGGCGGACATGGAACGACACTGCATGTGAATCGTCCGCAGCCACAATTCAGCGAGCATGCCTGGTCGGCGATTGTAAACGTCGTCGCCGAGACGGATGGTCTAGTGCGTCGCTATCCGTTCGGAGATACATTGGACGGAAAGTTTGTGCCCTCCCTGGGTGCGCTGTTGGCGGGCCGGTACGAAACGACGGACGCGCCGCTACGGATCGATTTCAGCATTCGACCCAATTCCGTTCCAACCGTCTCCTACAAGGATGTATTGCGCGGCGATCCCGTCGCCGTGAGCGTGCTCAAAGATAAAAAGGTCGTCATCGGCGGAACGGCGATCGAGCTCGGTGACCGGTTCTACGTACCGAATGGCCGCATTATTTCGGGCGCTTTGCTGCAGGTGCTGGCCGCCGAGACGATCCTGCAGGGCCGCGCGCTGCATCCTTCGTCCACAGTTGCGACGCTGGGCAGCCTCGGAATCCTCGTGCTGGTCATGATTGCGCTTTGGAGCCGCTGTTCCGCCAGTCTGCGGGTTGCGGTTCTGGTCGCCGCGGCGGTCGCGTGCGAACTGGGAGCGATACTTCTGCAGGCGAAGCTCGCCATTGTCCTCGACACCGCGATCTTCCACGCAGTCGTATTGGCCTATCTCGTCGCCATAGCTCTCGACGAGATCGACTTTCGAAGTCTGTTGGGTGGCATCGCTGAAAAGCGCTTCCAGCGGATTGCAATGTCGCTTGGCGATGGTCTGCTGTGCGTTGACCGGAAGGGCTTGATTACGGTCTGGAACCCGGGAGCCGAGGCGATTTTCGGCTACAAGCCGGAGGAAATCGTCGGGCAGCCGTTCACCAAACTCTACGCCGTTGCCGATGGCGCCGCGAACGGTGCTGCTTATTCAATTCTAGAGCTCCCACACGCTGCGCTCCAAGCGCCCGGCGGCAAGGTGATGGAGATCGAAGGACTCCGGAAGAATGGCGAGACATTTCCGCTCGAAGCTTGTTTCTCCGAATGGCAAGGCATCGACGGAGTTCAGTACGGCGCAGTGCTGAGGGATATTTCGGTCCGGAAACGCGAGGCGGAAAGGATCCGGTATCTCGCGGAATGTGACACGCTCACAGGCCTCGCCAACCGCAACACCCTGAATGCGCACCTCAGTGCAAAACTAGCGGTTGCGAAGACGGAGCTGTCCAAGGTTGCATTGCTGGTGATGGACCTCGACAAGTTCAAGCAGGTCAACGATACGCTGGGGCACGCTTGTGGCGACCAGCTTCTCTGTGCCGTAGCCAGGCGATTGAGCGACATTATCACGGACACCGGCCTCGTCGCTCGGTTGAGTGGCGACGAATTCGCCATCGTGATCAGCGGCGCCGACGCGGCTGACCGGGCGCTTGCGTTGTCGAAACGGATATGTCGTGCGTTCGACGAGACGCCGCTTTTTGTTGGAACGCGCCAACTTCGCGTCAACATCAGCATTGGGGTGGCGATCTACCCCAAAGATTGCGAAACGGCGGAAGAACTCCTTGGCAATGCCGATCTCGCCCTCTATCGAGCCAAGGCCGCCGGGCGCGGCAGGCATTTCTTCTTCGAGCGCTGGATCAGAGATGAGCTTGAATTGCGCCTGACATTGGAGGCGGGGTTGGAGCACGGCGCGGAGAATGAGGAATTCGAGCTCTTCTTTCAGCCGCAGGCTGATCTGGAAACCGGCAGGTTGGTCGGCGCGGAGGCGCTTATCCGCTGGCGGCACCCCGATCGTGGCATCGTCATGCCGGCGGATTTCATGCCGATTGCAAATGCGTCCTCGATTTCCGACGGCATCGCGCTCTGGGTCTTGGAAACCGCATGCAGGCAGGGCAGTCTGTGGCAACGCAAAGGCTACAACATTCGCCTGGGCGTCAATCTCTCGCCGTCACAGCTCCTAACGGGCGATCTCGCGGCGACGGTCGAGGCGGTCCTGCGAGATACCGGTTTTTCGCCGTCACTGCTCGAACTGGAGGTGACGGAGAATATTCTACTGGCGGACGACGACGGTGCGCTCAAGATGTTCCGTCGGATTCAGGACCTTGGCGTGCACATCGCATTCGATGATTTCGGCACCGGCTATGCCAGCATGACCTATTTGAAGAAGTACCCGCTTGACCGGTTGAAGATCGATAAGTCGTTCGTGTGCGACCTGCAGGCAAATACCGACGATGCGGCAATCGTGCGTTCCACAATCAGTCTGGGCAAACAGCTCGGGTTGTCCGTCATTGCCGAGGGTATCGAGGACCGCGCAACCGCCGAGTTGCTGCGAAGTATGGGTTGCGAAGAGGGACAGGGATACTATTTCGGTCGTCCGATGCCGGCAGCGGAATTCGAGCAGACCTTCTTGTCGAAGGACGCTCCTGCGAACGCCGGAGTCACCACAACGGCACGGGCCGCTGCTGCGGCCTAGCGCCACCAGCGTGACATCAGGCGCCGCCGGCGCTTTGGCGGCACCGCTGCCCGTCTGCGCTTGAGCATGTCGAGGAATGCCACTCGGCGTGTTGCTTGCGCCGTCCTGACTGGGGGCGTGAAAGGCGGAAAGGCTGGTTGCCGATCCGCCCCTCACGTGGCGTAGCATCAGACCAGCAGGTCGTGGCTGGTTGGGAGCCCGTTGCCGAAGTCGTAGATCGGCACCGGGCCGAGGATGGTCTCGTTCTCGATCATAGCGTCGAGTTGCGACACGCTGACGTCCAACAACGTGGCGATCAACGTCCAGCCATCCTCGGCGGTGTTGGCGAAAAGCAGGGCATCGTCGCCGCTGTAGGCCACCATGAGGACGTCTTCCAGGTCCACAGCGCCCCCCGGGTCGACAGCGAAGAAGCCATCGCCGAAGTAGAGGTGGTCCTCACCCAGGTTGAAGCCTGAGATTGTATCCGAGCCTTCGTCGCCTGCGAGGTATTCGATCACGTCGGCCCCGGCGTTGCCGTTGATGGTGTCGTTGCCGTCACCGCCACGGATGCGGTCGGCGCCGTTGCCGCCGAAGAGGAAGTCGTTGCCAGCTTCGCCCTTCAGCACGTCGTTGCCGTCTTCGCCGTACACTGTGTCGGCATCGTTGCCGCCCCAGACCGTGTCGTTGCCGACGCCGGCGTAGATGAGGTCGTTGCCCTGGTAGCCGTAGACCGTGTCGTTGCCGGAGCCGACGTTGATCGTGTTGCTGCTGGCGCTGCCGAACACGGTGTCGTTGCCGCTGCCGGTTTCGACCCGCTCGATGTTGCTGAGGGTGTCGTTACCGAGCGCACCCGACGCATTGCCGTGCCACAGGTTCACGATGACGTCGCCGGCCGTGTTGTAGACAACCGTGTCGGAGCCGTCGCCGCCATCGATGGTATCGTTGCCGTTGCCACCGTTCATGGTGTCGTTGCCGGAGCCGCCGATCATGGCGTCGTTGCCGTCGCCACCGTTCATGGTGTCGTGGCCGGATTTGCCGGTCATGCTGTCGTTGCCGGATTCACCGTTCATGATGTCGTTGCCGGTGCCGCCGTCCATGGTGTCGTTGCCTGTACCGCCATCGACGGTGTCGTTGCCGTCGCCGCCAAGGAGCGCGTCGTTACCGCTGTCGCCCCAGACGTGGTCGTCGCCACCACCGCCGTTGATGGTGTCGTTGCCGCCGAGGCCGCGCAGCAAGTTGGCGCCGTCCGAGCCGGTGATCACGTCGTCGTAGTTCGAGCCATTCAGGTTCTCCATGCTGTACACCCTGTCGGTGGACTGCGCGGTATAGGAGCCCTGCAGGGGGCCGTCTTCCATGCGGCTGATGATGCCGCTGGTCAGGTCGGCGACGATCTTCAGGGTGGACTGCTGATAGGAGATGGTGTCGTTCCCATCGCCGCCAAAGTACCAGTCATCCGGGTAGTAGCCATACCCGCTGCTGTCGTGGTCGGTGGCGGAGACGTAGAACACGTCGTCGCCGTCATATCCGTTGAAAACGTCGAAGAGGTTGATGTCGTAATGGACGTCATTACCGTCGGTCCCGTCCCACTCTCCGTACTCGACTTCATCGAGTTCAACAGGCATGGCACTTTCTCCTTATGGCTGTGCCGCCAGGGAGGGGCGGTCGCCCCGCGTCCTCGTTGCGGCGATGGTTGGGGAGCTTGATCGGGCTCGGTTGCTCCGAGCCGCGACCGTCGCAGCCCGTATGCCGGTTGGTAGGCTCCAGGGCCTCAGGGGTTCGCGGGGTGCGCGTGAAAAGTAATCAAAATCAATAAGTTAGGACCGGCGTGCACAGGG
>DATMEE010000363.1:0-8608 GCA_035557035.1 Phycisphaerae bacterium | reverse complement strand
CCGCTGCCTCCCATTGATTGAGCCGCCAATGCGCTTCACCCGCCTGCGCCGCCAGCCTCGGATTCTCCGGCCAGCGCTCGCGGGCTTTTTCGATGATGTCCAAAGCGGCGCGCGGCTGCCCCTCGAAATTATGTGCTTTCGCCAGCTCGTAATGGGAAAGCGGATTGTCGGGGTAGGCCGTCGCGATTCTTCGATCGCGGCTGAGTGTGTCCTTCCATGTCGCGGAGAACGCCCAGCTCAGGTAGAGCCAAAACGCCAGCAGCAAGGCACTCGGCAGCACGAGATACCGATGCCGAAACGAGGGGCGCAAGTGCTCGTCGAGCCTGTCCGAGACCTGGATCATCAGTCCGGCAATGGCGAGATGGAGCCCGAAAATCGGGAGATACATGTAACGGTCCGCCGCGATGAATCGCCGCGCCGACGGCGCCAGTAGGAAGGGCGCGAGCAGAATGACAAAAGTGACAAGCCCGATGAAGACCGTTGGATTGACTCGCCTGGAAATAAACGGCAGGCAAAGAAACGCGCCAAGCGCGACCGTGATTCCGAACATGTCGAGACTGGGCGTCTCGGCTTCTCTTACCGTGTCGGTAAAGGGCGGAGGCACCCAGGGTGAGAGTTTTGTTGGGACGATGAAGCTTCGCAGGTAGTACCAGCTTCCAAAAAGAAAGTTCTGGCCCGGCGACGAATTGAACTCGCTTTCGTCGTTGACGAACCCGGCGGATCGCGAAGTGTAAAACGCGCCGGCAATCCCGGCCGACGACAGAGCGAGCAGAATCACAAGCGTCGTCGTCGATCGACGCGACAGCTTTCCCGTCTCGGTGAACTTCACGACTGCGGCGGCCAGTGGAATCGTGGGAATGACCTTGGAGAGGAGCGCAAATGCCCACGCGAGAATGGCAAGGAACTGTGCAGCAAGACGGGGGAGGAGAGCAACGCGTTCTTTCAATGCGTCTTTCTTCGAGATTGCGACCGGATCGCCGTCATGGCGTGACCGCTTCCTTGCGGGCGCGGCTCTGTTTTGATCGCGGCCGAGAAATAGCAGCACCGTGGTCAGGCTGAACACTGTCGCGAGCAGCATCATCCGCCCGCTGACCCAGGCCACGCTCTCCATCGCAAAGGGATGGCACGCGAACATGAGGCCCGTCAATACCGCGATGCTGTCCCGACCCGAAATCCGCCGCGCGAGCAGCGTCGCCAGCGCGGCGTTGATCGCGTGAAGAATGACATTGGTCAGATGAAACCCGAAGGGATCGACGCCGAAGCGGGATTCATTCCGCGGTGACGCCAGGGCGTAATTCGCCTGAAACGTCAGCATCGGAATCGGCTGATACAAGTCGCCGTGGACGATGCCCAGCAGCCGGCCCGCATTTTCCCAGGAGGGGTGACTCACCAGAAAATGGTCGGTGACAAACCGCTGATCGTCGCCGCTGGTGAAATCCGCGTGCAGCGTCGGCCACCCGAACGCCAAGGCGAGCGCCCCGGCGGGTGACAGCATCAGAAACATGCGGGGAATCGGTTTCATCGGCTCGTCATTCGTGTGCGGAATGGGATCATTTCATGCAGGCGGCCGCTCAGCCTATCATCTCGTCGTGGACTCGAACAGCATTCCAGCCGCCCCGCGACCGTGCCGCGTCATTTCAACGCCGCACGGCGAGCTTCGGTTCGGCTCGCGCTGCCTGATCATGGGGATTCTCAACGTGACGCCGGACAGCTTCAGCGACGGCGGCCGCTATCTCGACCCGGCCGCGGCCCTGGACCGTGCCGGGCAGATGGTGCGCGAAGGGGTTGACGTCATCGACATCGGCGGCGAATCCACGCGGCCCGGCTCGCGCGGCGTCTCGGATGCCGAACAGATGGCGCGCGTATTACCGGCGATCGAGGCGATCCGCCGCGGCGGCATCGCCGTGCCCATCTCGATCGACACGCAATCGGCGCAGGTGGCCGCCGCGGCGCTCGACGCCGGCACGGATATCGTGAACGATGTGTCTGGGGCGCGGCACGACGCGGGAATGCCGGCGCTGCTCGCCCGGTCCGCAGCGCCGTTCATCATCATGCACATGCTGGGCACGCCGGAGGCGATGCAGGCTGAGCCGCGCTATGCAGATGTGGTGGCGGAGGTCGGCGAGTTCTTTCTGCAGCGCGACGCGTGCCTCGCGGCGGCCGGCGTGGATGTCGAGCGCAACATGATGGTCGACCCGGGCATCGGCTTCGGCAAGACGCTGGAGCACAACTTGTCGCTGATTCGTGCTTCGGCCGCGGCGTATGGCGAGCGCTGGCCGGTCGTGATCGGCGCGTCGCGAAAGGGATTCATCGGGCGGATTTTGAGCGAGAGCGCGGATGGCGTCACACCCGCGCCGGCATCGATGGAAGTTCAGTTTGGCACAGCCGCCACCGTCGCGCACGCGGCGCTGTCAGGTATCGACATGGTTCGCATTCACGACGTGGCGCAGATGCGATCCGTAGTGGATATCTGTCAGAGAATTTGTTCAGAAGACGGAGCGGCGGGGGCGTGATCTGTTTAGCCCGGACCCAACGGGTCGGCGGGCGCGCGAAAAACTGCGATCGAAAGAGAATCTTGGATCGGAATTTCTTTCGCGCTCACCAGGACCCTGCCGGGCCGCGGCTAAACCGGACTGCCGGCGCGATTTCGCATCACGCCGTCTTCCGGAAATCCGTGACCTTCTTGGATAACTTCGTGTAATCCTCGGGCTTGATGATAAACACGCGGCCCGGGATTGTTCCGGTCGCGGCGTAGCGGCCGCCTTCGGTGGCGTTGCGCGGGGAAATCAGCAGACGGTGCTCAGTGCCGCCCGTCTCGCGAAGGACGATGGTCATCTCCGGATTGTCGAGGCCGAACTCCGCGGGCGTCGCGTCCTTGTATTTGACGTAACGCTTCGCCTTCAGGTCGCGAATCGCATCGAAGAGCGCCGTGAGCTTGGCCTGGTCGCTGGGGAAGCTGCCTTCGCCCACAAGCTTCCACGCTTCGCCCTTCTTCTCGAAGGCGAATTTCTCGGCGCCCTCGAACGCGACCGACTCGATATTCGCGGGGTCGATCGCGAACACTTTTGCCTCCAGCAGCTCGGCTTCGAGATCGTCGGCGACTTTCGCGTCGATCTCATAGATCATCGCGCCGCCTTCCTTCATCGCGTACACCAGCCCGTCGTGGCGGGCGACGCGAATCTTGTGGACGACTGGCGGCAGAGGTTCGACGGGCTGCGTGGTCGCCTGGGTAGCCGGCGCCGGGGGGGTGACGGTCAGGCTTATCGCCGTCGCGCCGTCGCTCAATCCGTACTTCGCGGCGTCGGCGGCGGGGGCGACGACGCGGCGGCCGCGGAACGAGGCAAGGTCCGCGGTGATCTTTTCGACATTCGCGGAATCCGCACTGCCTTCGACAGGCGCGGTGAGCTTCCAACCCGTCCCCTCTTTCTCCAGGACGAGGTTTTCACCGGCGCGCGCGATTTCCAGTCGATTGATATTCGATGCATCGGTGACGAGGATTTCGCGGCTGCGGAATGACACCGGTTTGACAATGAGCGAATTCGCGGCGTCCAGCGGCACGACCGCGACGAAATCATCCGTGACGTTCTTCAGGTACGCGCCTGTCTTACTCGGCGTCTCGGCGCCGACGAGCAGCTTGAGCGGCGCGGTCTGGCCCTCGACGGCCATCTCGATAGATGCCCGAGGATCGGCGAGGCCGAATTGCGATGGATCGCCCGCCTCGAAACCCAACGCCTTCATCTCGCGCACGGCCTTGAGCAGATCGTCGACGGCCGCATGCTCGGCCGGCTCGCGCTGGGCTGCGTCGCCGCCCGACGCGATCTGCCACGTTGCGCCGGTTTTGACCAGCGTGACGGATTCGGCTCCGGCGGTGATGGTGATCTGGCTCGCGCGACCGGGTGAGACGGCCGCGATTTTTTTGTCGCGAATCTCTTCGGGCGCGGGACCGAGGTCCTTTACCACCGATTGATTGACCTGGAACACGGCGGCGCTGGGTGGGTCGATGACTTTGGCGAACACCCGCTCCTCGGCGGCGCCGCCCAAGGCCAGCGAGATTCTTGAAGTGGTGACGTCGTACTCCGGCTCGGCCGGCTGCGACGTGGGGCCTTCCACTTCGGGAGCGGGCCTGGGCGTCTTCTTCTCGGTGGTGATGGCGATGGTGAGCCGCGGGTTTTCGAGGCCGTATGGCCGAAGCGACTTTGGATCGTCGGCCGCGAATTCCAGCGCGTTCATGTTGGACACGCCGTTCAGAATCTTATTCACCGCCTGCAAGTCGGCCCGGGCCTTATAAGGCTCCTCCAGCGTCCAGCCCGCGTCGGACTTGACCAGCGTGAAATTTTCCGCGCCCGAGACCTCGACGCGCACGGCTTCGGCCACCGGAAACTCTGCGACGCGCTTGCCGCGATAGTCGGTCGGCTTGCGTTTGATCTCCGCGTTGACGTCGGAATTGACGAGATAGACCTTCTTGTCGCCCTCGATCTGCACATAAGTCTTCTTCGAGAGTTTCTGCCGCTCGCCGATCTTGACGACAACGGATTTCCCCGCCTTGTCGGTGAGCTTGATGATCTTGAGGGGATTGTCCAGCGAGCTGATTTCGTCGCCGGGGCGATCGGCGTGTCCCTCGTCGTAGGCCTGCTCGTATTGCAGCCCGACGATCTTGCCCACGTCGCTGTTGACGGCAAAGGACTCGGCCGGGCCGGTCTGTGGGGCGGTCATCCGCCACTTGTTGTCCTCCTTGACCATCGACAGGGCAGCGCTGTTACCCTGCTTCATCTCGAAGGCGACCACGTCGTCGGATTTGAGTTCAAGCAGCGGTTTCGGGGCGGCATCGTCGATCGCATCGACCGGCTTGGGCTCAGGCTGAGCCAGCCACACACCGACGCCCGCGAGGACCAATGCAACAACCAGTACAATTGTCGTCTTTGGGTTCATTGGGTAAGACCTGTTCCTTCAAATTCCTGACGACTCAAAAACTCTGCCAGGGGCCTGCCGTTTGGCGCGCGTTTGTTCACGGTTCACGGCGATGATTACCGGCGCCGTGCAAACCACAGGAAGATTCCTGGCGCGACCACGATCGCGGGCCACCCCAGCCACACAAATGCTCTTGTGAAGCGGCGCTCGTTGTCGGAGAGTGAGCGCACCCGCGGAACCGGCGACGGGCCGCGGCCGATATAGCCTTCCGTGTCGTTGAGCCAGTAAATCGAGTTCACCAGCAGGTCGAGCGACTCCTTCGGCTCCGGAGCGAAACGGGCCCGCTCCGCGTCCGCCAGGATCGGCCGCTTCACAAAGTGATCGCCGATGCTCTGGCCGAACGCCATCACCGCGATGCTGGTCGCGGCCTTTTGATCCGCGCCTTCGCGAGTGGCGGTCATCATGACATCGAAGCGATCGCGCATGGGGGGATGGTCCAACTGGATCAGCCCGTCCGAGCCGCGATCGTTGATGCGATTGATGATCTGGATGATCTCATCAATCGACGCACCGATGTAATCCTCTTTTTTCGCAACGGTGGCGACCACTTCGGTCTTTACGCCCGTCGGTGCGTCAGCCAGCTTCTCAATGCGGGCGCAGTTCTCGACCAGGAAGCGCGTGCCCTCCATGGGCTTGCCGACCGGGTGCTCCGTGAAATCCGTCAGCGGCATGTAGCCGAACTTGCGCACGTTGACGTAGAACCCGTTGGGTGTGCGTACGTCCGGCTCGACTGCCACGATCCGGGTGGCGTTGTCCAGGCGCAGTCCCCAGTCGGCGAGGACCGGCTCGTAGCCATAGGGCGGCGTTGTGAAGCGATTCGCCATGAATCCGCCGGGCACAACTTCCCAGGCGCCGACGAAGAGGGCGCGAGCGCCGTTGTCGATCAGGCCGCGAATGACGGTTCGCTGCTCATCGCCGAACATCGGGGATTCGGGCTGTTGCCCGGCGAACGGATTGGGCGGCGCCGGCGGAGCGGGGGGCAGCAGAATCAGAATGTCCTTCAAGCCCGATTGAATCTCCGGGCGCTCCTTGGTCGTGGCGAGGTTCCAGTCGTAGACCTTGAAATTCGCCGCTTCGAGGCGCGATTTGGCCTCGGTCAGATCGGCCGCGGGCACGGAGCTTTGCGGCGGGGGAGGCATGAACGGGCTGCGCTGCTGAGGGGCCTCCGGCTCAAAGGAGACGATGGTGACAGCGGCGAAAGGCTCGGCCGCGGTGAGAGAGAGGATCGCCGACGAAATCGCGCTGTCGCCGTTGAAGGTTCGGACTTCCTCTTCCTTGTCGGATTCTCCGCCGGCCATGTTCTCTCGAACCGGCCAGACGGTTCCGAAGTCGACCACGCGAATCTTGTCGCCGTACTTGATGACGAGCGAGTTGTCCTCGTTGAGCTTGTCGACGACCGAGCCCATTTTCAGCTCGGGCAGATCCTTTAGCGTGGTCTCGACCTGGGCCACCGTTTGAACTTCGTTCTTGAACAGACCGTTGTCGCGGGATGCCTCAAGCAACGCTTTCGATCCCTCGTCCAGATTCGACAGCCGGTCGGCGAGCTCAGTCAGCAGCCGTTCGCAGACGGCCGCGTTTTTCTCCATGCGCGTGGTGTTCTGCCGCGTCGACTTCAGGGCCTGCGACAATTTTTCGGCATCGCCGGTGTCGATGATGCCGAGCAGTTGCAGGCGGGTTTCTCCGAGGCTTCGGCCCATGTCGTCAAGCACGTCGGCCACTTCGAGCTGCATCATCAGCGGGCCCGATTGAACCCGCGTGGTCCAGCTTGCGTGCTGGCGAACGATCGGAAACTGCTTGGCGAAATCGTCCACCCGCTGCACCAAAGAATCGAGCGTCGCGCCGAGTTGAACGCCCCGGTCGGCATAGGCCTTGAGCGCTCCCTTGACGTCCGCCGGCGGCGGATCGTTTTCGTTGCCCACCGTCTGCCGCAATGAATCGATCTCGCTCTTGGCCGAGGCCGCAACCTCGCGAAGCATTTTGATGTTCGGCGAGTCAGGCTTCGTCACTTCGTCGGCGAGCTTGGTCAGCTCGCCCGTGAGCTTGCCGATGACCTCCAGGGTCTGCTTGATCGTCTCGACCGCCGTTTTCGCCCGCGTGGTGGCCTCGCCGTATTTGGCGATGCCCGCCTCGCCCGTTTGATTTTTGATCTCTTCCGCAGCCTCGTCGAGCTGCTTCTGCATCTCGCGCAGCTTCAGATTGATCTGCGTGAACAACGGAAAATCGCTGAGCCACGATTCGGCCTGAAGCAGGGCATCGCTCTGCGTGCTGATTTGCTGCAAGGCGGCCATTAACTGAGTGCGCAGCCCTTCAAAGGATTCCAGCGCCTTGCGGTGCTGGTCCGCCTCGCCGCCGAAGGTTTTGTTGATTTCCGCGGCAAGCTCCTCGCGCTCCCGCGCCGTGGCGATGTGCTTCACCACAACCTTGTTCGAGGAAGCTCGCAGCTCGTCGCAATACTCGAGCAGCCGGTCAATGTACTCCTGCTGTTTTTCGTCCTTCGAATTCGGCGCATAGACGACGGAAATGTGGATGTTGTCATTCGTGACTTTCTCGGCCGGCTGGGTCGTCGCCTTCGCCTCGCTCGCCCCGCTGAGGATGCGCCGGGTGCGTTCGCTGATGCCGTAGTTGCCGATGGTCGCCATGTCCTTGCGGACGTAGCGCAGCGACGCGATCCAATTGATCGCCGCCACCAGCGCCACGGCGATCAGGATCGAAAGCGTCACGTTTGCGCCGATCGCCAGACGGCGTCCGCCCATTTCCGCGGAGGTCTGGCTTGTGTTTACCGCCATCGCTTGGACTCCAGAACCTTGACCGTGAGGAACAGAAACAGCGCCGTTCCGGTCAGGAAGAAAACAATGTCCTTGGTGTCAAAAATGCCGCGGCTGAAATTGTGATAGTGGTGCAGCACGTTAATGTTGCTCAGCACCACGCGCCATTGCCCGCCCTGAAACGAGGCCAGAGCGTCGATCAGCACGGTCATCAGTGCCAGCACGGCGACGCCGATGATCGCGGCCACAAGCTGATGCTTCGTCAGCGAGCTGGAGAACAGTCCGACGGCGATGTAAAGCCCGCCGAGCAGAATCATGCCGACGTAACCGTACAGCACGGCCGGAATGTCCTGCTGCCCATACCGCGAAAGCAAAATCACGTGCATCAGGGTGGTGAGCAGCAGGGCGACGAAGAAGATCAGCGCTCCGAAAAACTTGCCGAGCACCACCTCCATGTCGCTGACCGGCGCCGTCATCAGCGTCTCGATCGTCCCGGTGGCGAATTCATCCGCCAGTTGCCGCATCGTGAGCATCGGCACGGCAAAGATCAACAGCCAGGCCATCGTGTCGAGCATGAACCGCATCGACGCCTCGCCGCCGTCAATCAGGGTGTTGGACATGAACAGGTAGCCCGACGCCACCAGAAACACGGCGGCGACGATATAGGCCACGGGCGACAAAAACGCCGCGGACAATTCGCGCTGGGTCAATGCTGAGACGCGTTGCATCATGCCCGCACCTTGCCTTCAACCTGTCGCTTCTGGGCCATTTGTTCGGCGGTGATGCGCACGAAGAATTCCTCCAGGCTGCTCTGCTCGAGCCGTAGCTCGCGCAGCGACCAGTTCTTTTCCTTCACCAGCTTGTAAATGTCTTCA
>DATMEE010000362.1:0-4888 GCA_035557035.1 Phycisphaerae bacterium | reverse complement strand
GGAAGAAGCGATGAGCGGCAAATGGAAAGCGCCGGTGGCGCAGCAGGTGAAAAATTAACTCAACCAATCAATCGAGATCAAATAACAACTAACTATCCAACCAATGCAACGAACCACACACCACCTCATTAAACGGGCAGTGACCGGCAGCTTTACGGCCATCGCTTTGCTGACCATTAGCTTTACGAGCCAGGCGGCTCCACTCACCGAGGAGGCCGCGAATTCCATCGCGGTCGATGCCTACATCTACTTCTATCCGCTGCTCTCGATGGACGTCACGCGCAAGCAGTCCACCAATATTGAGGCGGGGAAGGAAATCGCCAAAGGGCCGATGAATACGTTTGTGAGTGTGCCGGAGTATCCGCCCGCCGACCTGAAGATCGTCGTGCGGGTCAATTTCGACACGCTTTACTCCGTCGCCTGGCTCGACCTCACGAAGGAGCCGCTCGTCGTTTCCGCACCTGATACAAACGGGCGGTTTTACCTCCTGCCGATGCTGGATATGTGGACGGATGTCTTCGCGGCGCCCGGTTGGCGCACAACGGGCACGGAAGCGGGAAATTTCCTTGTTACGCCTCCGGGCTGGACCGGCACCGTGCCGGAAGGGTTTTCGCACATCCCAGCTCCGACTCCCTACGTTTGGGTGATCGGCCGCACTAAGACGGATGGGGCCGGACTACCCTGCCGTGCATAAGATTCAGGCGGGCTACAAAGTCACGCCGCTCTCGGGCTGGGGGAAGCCCCCGGTGCCGGTCACGGTGAAAATCGATCCGGCCGTGGACATGAAAACGGCGCCGAAAACCCAGGTCGATACCATGCCGGCCGCCAAATACTTCACCTACGCGGCGGAGCTCTTGAAGCTGCACCCGCCGCACCTCACCGACGAACCGATCATCGCGCAGATGAAGCGGATCGGGATCGAGCGCGGCAAGAGCTTCGAGTTCGAGAAACTTGACCCGACCGTGAAGAAGGCGATCGAGAAAGCGCCCGAAGTGGCCCAGGCCCTCATGAAGTGGAAACTGGCAACGCTTGCCCGCGTCGCCAACGGCTGGTCCATGAACACCGACACTATGGGTGTCTATGGCAACTACTACCTCAAGCGCGCCATCGTCACTCAACAAGGGCTCGGGGCCAATCTGCCTGAGGATGCCATTTATCCGCTGCATCTTTTCGACGATACGGGCAAGCCTCTCGATGGCGGGAACAAGTACGTCCTCCATTTCGACAAGGACGCGACGCCACCCGTCAACGCCTTCTGGTCCATTACCCTCTATGATTCCGACGGTTTCCAAGTGGCCAACGTGCTGAATCGTTTTGCGGTCAGCAGTTACATGCCATTTAGACTCAACGGCGACGGATCGCTCGACCTGTATTTCCAAAACGAGAGCCCGGGCAAGGACAAGGAAGTCAACTGGCTACCCGCACCGAAGGGCCCATTTAACCTCTGCATGCGTCTCTACGGTCCGAAGTCCGACGCCATCACCGGCAAATGGAATCCTCCGGTGGTAACAAAAGTCGCAGGGCGCCCCGAAGTGCATCCGCAGTAGATTTGCTCATGAAACGCGCGGGCACGTCTCTAGCGAGGCGGCCCGCGACTTTCAACGACGAGCAATAACCAAGTCGAAACCATGAAATCCATCCGCAGCGCGTTTGCCCTGCTGGCGATTGCTCTCGCCGGCCTCACCACCACTCAAGCGCAGGACCCGCTTCCGTCGTGGAACGATACCGCGCCGAAGAAGGCGATCATCGCCTTCGTTGAGAGAGTGACGACGAAAGACTCGCCCGACTTCGTCCCCCCCAACGAACGCATCGCCACGTTCGACAACGACGGCACGCTCTGGTGTGAACAGCCGGTCTATTTTCAATTCCTGTTCGCACTTGAACGCGTAAAGGCGCTCGCCCCGCAGCACCCGGAATGGAAAACAAAGGAGCCATTTGCTTCGCTGCTCAAAGGTGACGTGAAAGGCGCCTTGGCCGGCGGGGAAAAGGGACTCCTTGAGATTGTAATGGCCACGCACACGGGGATGACGACAGACGAGTTCCACAAGATCGTCACGGACTGGATCACCACCGCGAAGCATCCGAAGAGCGGGCGACTCCTGACCGAAATGGTCTATCAACCGATGCTCGAATTGCTCGCTTACCTGCGCGCGAACGGGTTCAAGACCTTCATCGTGTCGGGTGGCGGCATCGAGTTCATGCGTCCTTGGGTGGAGAAGGTCTATGGCATTCCGCCGGAGCAGGTCGTCGGCAGCAGCGGCAAGACGAAGTTTGAGATGGTTGATGGCAAACCCGTGCTCAGGAAGTTGCCGGAGATTAATTTCGTCGACGACAACGTAGGCAAGCCGGTTGGCATCAATCAGCACATCGGTCGCCGCCCGATCGCCGCCTTCGGCAATTCGGATGGCGATCTGCAAATGCTCCAATGGACTGCCGCCGGCAGCGGCCCGCGCTTTTGTCTCTACGTCCATCACTCGGATGCCGAGCGCGAGTTTGCCTACGACCGCAAGTCGCACATCGGCAGACTCGACAAAGGCCTCGATGAAGCCAAGGCCAAGAGCTGGACCGTCGTCAGCATGAAGGACGACTGGAAAACTATTTTCTCGCCCGCGAAATGAGGATGGTTGTAGAGGCGCTCGCCGCGGCGAGCGCCTGTTTTATTGGTTCGGCGTTTGACACAAACGCCGCTACAACGATTCCTGAACCTCTGTTTTCTCCGCGATCTCCTGTAAGTCTATGAAGCGACTCGCCGCCTTTCTTAAAACCACGACGCTCGGCGGACTTTTCGTCGTGCTGCCGCTGATCGTTGTGCTGGGGCTCCTGACGAAACTGGTGATGGGAGTGCATGCGGCCGCCCAGTCGGTCATGGCAAAGCTCGCGGGAAAAGAATCGGAAGCGGCCCATTTTCCCATCCTCTTCGCGATCCTGATTGTCGTCGGGATTTCATTTGCGTTCGGCCTGGCACTGACCTCGCGGCGGGGGCAGGCGACAGGCAACTGGTTCGAGGGGAAGCTTCTCTACCGCATCCCGGGTTACGCGGCGCTGCGGGCCATCGTGGGCGGGCTGGCGGATGCGAGCAAAGAAGGTGTCGTCAAGTCCGGCTTGCTTACCGTCGATCCGGGGATCGAGTGCTTTGTCCTCGTGATTGAAGACCATGGTGGCGATCACCTTACGGTTTACATCCCTGGCTCCCCAAACCCAGGCAGTGGAAGTGTGCAGGTCGTGCGCAGGCATCTCGTCCGCATGCTCAACGTCCGCATGACCGATGTCACCACCGTCCTCCACCAATTTGGGATGGGCTCCGCCAAAGTGCTCGCGAAACATAACGCCGCGACGCCGGCCGATCCGCATCCATCGGGGACTTCGAAGGGGATTTAACAGGAGATAACGGAGGTCACAGAGATTCGGGAGTTCTCTTTCTCCGTTGTCTCTGTTTGCTCCTGTAACATCTAAGACCAAGGTCCAATAGCCACGGCAGTGTGTTTTCGCGATCATTGCGAACGCGATCATGATCGGTCCTTCCTACAACTTCACGGACAAGGTGGCGATCGTTACCGGTGGCAGCACTGGTATCGGCCGCGCCACGTGTCTTCTCTTCGCCCGGCACGGCGCGAAGGTTGTCCTTGGCGATGTGAACCCGGAGGGACGGGAGACCGTTGCGGCAATTGAGCGAGAAGGCGGTGCTGCGTTCTTCGTCGAGACGGACGTGCGCGACTCGCAACAGGTCCAAAATCTGGTCGCCGCCGCGGCAGCGACCTACGGCGGGCTGCACTTCGCCTTCAATAACGCCGGCGTTCTGCCCCCGGGAGCTTTGCTCGCCGACGTGGAAGAAGCAGCGTTCGATCAGGTTGTTGCCGTCGACCTGAAAGGCGTGTTTCTCTCGATGAAGTATGAGATTCAATACATGCTCAAGGCCGGCGGCGGCGCTATCGTAAACAACGCTTCGATTGCGGGAATGATCGCAGAGCCGGGGATCAGTCCCTACGTGGCAGCGAAACATGCCGTGATCGGGCTGACGAAAGCTGCCGGAATCGAGTATGCGGCCCAGGGGATCCGCATCAACGCCGTGGCACCGGGCTTGGTGGAGACTGGGATGACCAAACATTGGTTCGCGGACGAGAAGACCCGCTCTGCACTCCTGGGCAACACACCAATTGGACGCGCCGCGCGCCCCGAGGAAATTGCTGACATGGTCATGTTCCTCTGCTCGGATTCAGCCTCCTTCGCCGCCGGCCAAGTGTTCGTCGTGGATGGGGGATATACCGCGCACTGAGCGCGGCCAATGATTCGCATGACCACGCCTAGTAGGTTCCGCGTTCGAGGTAGACGCTAAGGGCGTGAAGCCCATCGTCTCGCAGGATTCGCAGCATATCTTCAAGCAGATTGAGGTCGCCACTGATCGAAAAGTGCATATCAAGCTCCGCTCCGCGATAGTTCATCGCGAATCCACGAACTCGCAACGCGTACGCGCGATCGAACAATTTCTCGCGGAGGAGATTATCGGCCCGGCGAGCCGATAAAACACGCCAGGTCGCGCTGCGAATTTGCTGTAAGAAGCCATCGAGCGTGGTCGTAAGATCAAAATCATTCGGCCGAGAAGTTATTGCGTCGACGATTGCATTCTCAATCTTCCGCTTGCCCTCGACGCGCGGCGCATGCCGAGCTCTTGTTCCAAATTCGACGAGATCTTCAGGCACAGCTGCACCGACAACGGCACCTGTGAGGTGCGGCACCCCGATAACAACGAATATGTAAGGCAGGTGCTCTTTCTCCTGCTTTTGAAGTGCGCTGTGTATCTTATACGTCGCCAGGGCAAAGCAGTCTTCTGGTTCCAGTCCGACAAGCTCTCGCGCTTTTCGAAACTGCGAGCCGTGGAATTTGATGTTTA
>DATMEE010000361.1:0-15241 GCA_035557035.1 Phycisphaerae bacterium | reverse complement strand
GCTCCGAAGGAGCGGCGGAGGCGCGAATAGGTGAAACATTTCAATGGGATTCGACAATCCCAGGGCAAGTCGTTCCCTAGGCTACTCAACCCCCAGCTTCTCCCGCAGCCGCCGGATGACGCTGTCCGGAATCAGCCGGTCCATCTTGCCGTCCTGCAGGCCGCCCATCTCCGCGATCTGGCGGATGAGCGTGCCGCTGATGAGTGCCGTCTGGTCGTCCGTGAAGAGAAAGACCGTATCCACGTCGCCCGCGATCAGGTTCACGTTGGCCTGACGCAGCTCGTTCCGCAGGTCGTCACTGTCGCGGATGCCCTTGACGATTACGTCCGCGCCTTTGCGCCGGACGTAATCCATCGTCAACCCGTCGTATGCCTCGACCTCGACATCCGGCGCATCCCCCAGCAGCTCGCGCAGCATGTCGACGCGTTCCTGCGCCGTGAACAGCGGTGACTTCTCCGGATTCACGCCGACAGCCACGATCGTCCGGTCAAAGAGCCGCCGGGCGCGGGTGATGATCCCGAGATGGCCCTTCGTCGGAGGATCAAAGGTCCCGGCGAAGACTCCCGTTTTATGTCGATGGCCAGCCATGACGTACTCACTAGAATAGCGAATTTTGAATAGCGAATAGCGAAAGGATGCGACGGATTCACTCCAACGGGCTTCTTTCGCAATTCAGAATTCGCTATTCGCCATTGCCTTTCGCTATTCATAACGGAGCGCTTCGACCGGGTCGAGCCGCGAGGCTTTCCATGCCGGATAAATCCCGCTAACGATGCCCGTCCCCGTCGCCATCGCCAGCGCCGCCACGATCGACCACGCGCTGGTCAGCGTCTCAAACACCCGCGTCAGCCGCTCGATGGTGTTCGCCAGCCCCCAGCCCATCAGCACGCCCATCGCCCCCCCGAGAAACGACACGAAGCTCGCCTCCACCAGAAACTGCTTCATCACGTCCATCCGCTGAGCCCCCATCGCCATCCGCACCCCGATCTCCCGGGTGCGCTCCGTCACCGCCACCAACATGATGTTCATGATCCCGATCCCGCCGACGACGAGGCTGATGCCGGCGATCGACCCCAGCACCACGCCGATGATCTTCTGAAACTGCCCAAACTGCGCGACGAACTCCTTCTGCGCCTGCACCTGGAAATCGTCCTGCTGGCCGGCGCGAATCTTGTGCCGCTGGCGGAGCAGCTTCTTGATTTCGTTTTTGGCCTCCTCGATGTCGGCGTCCTCGGCCGAACGCGCCTCGGCGACGATGGTTTGAATAAACTCGACGCCATAGACCTTGTCCATGGCCGTCGTGATGGGGATGATGATTTGCCGGTCGACATCGGTGAAGCCGACGTTGCCCTTCTCCTCCATCACGCCGACGACGGTGAACGTGCGCGTGCCCAGCGTGCTCATTCCGGAAATCTTGATCTTCTCCTCGATGGCCGGAATGCCGCCGAACAGCTCCTGCTTCACTTTCGCGCCGAGCACCACGATGTTGGCCTTGCCCTGCACGTTGGCGCGGGTGAAGAACTCGCCCTCGGAAACATTGTGACTGTTGATGATGGGATACACGTCGGTGGCACCGAGGATCGTGGCGTTGGTCGTCTTGGAGAGAAACTTGACGGTGACGCTGTTCATGATCTGCGGCATGACCCGTTGGATGGTCCGCTGGCAGCTCCGCTCGATGGCCTCGGCGTCTTCGAGTTCCAGCGAGTCAAAGTTGCCGACGGCGCGCCGGCCGCGCCGCTCGACCTCGGGCATGACGAAGAGCTTGTTCGATCCCATCGACTCGAAGCCCGTGGCCATGCGGGCGCCCATGCCCTCAAGAATGGCCATCGCGGCCACCACAGCGGCGACGCCAATGATGACGCCGAGCGTGGCCAGAATGCTGCGCAGTGGATGAATCCACAGACTTCGCAGGGCCATGATGCAGACGCGGAAGAAAAACATGGAATCCTATTCTGAGTCTTGGATTATGGAATGCGGAATGCCGAACGAATATTTCGGGGCACTCTTCGTCCCGAGTGGGGCGACGGCATGTCGCCACGGTGAAACGAAGCGCAACCCGTGAATGCGTCGCGTTTCCCTGCAGTCCGCTCGGAAGAGACGGCGGAGTCGTTGAAGCGACAGAGTTAATATTTGCTGGTAAATCTTCGATCTCCATGCAGTCGTACTGGTAGCGATGATTAGACTCCCGCCGGCTTCGCCAGCGGCGGCGGCGAACGCTTCGGCGGCTGTGCCGCGCGGACGACGCCCAATTCCTCGCGCAGCGTGTCGTCGACGCGGCGGTCTTCGATGATTTTCCCGTCGCGCATGCGGATCACCCGCTCGGCCTGCACGGCCACTTCCATCTCGTGCGTGACGATGATAATCGTCACGCCGGCCGCGTGCAGCTCGTGGAAGATGTCCATGATCTGCTCGCCCGTGCGGCTGTCGAGGTTTCCCGTCGGCTCGTCCGCCAGCAGAATCTTCGGTTCGTTGACGATCGCGCGGGCGATGGCGACGCGCTGGCGCTCGCCGCCGGACAGTTCACTGGGAGTATGCGTTCCGCGCTTCCCCAGACCGACTTTCTCCAGCGCGCGCAAGGACGCATCGCGGACGGCCAGCTTGCGGGCATAAAACAACGGAACCGCGACATTGTCGATGGCGGAGGTGCGCTGAATAAGATTGAACGTTTGGAAGACGAAACCGATTTTCCGGTTGCGGACGACCGCGAGCTGGCGATCGCTCATCGAGCTGACCAGATCGCCGTCAAGGTAGTATTCGCCGGTGGTGGGGCGGTCGAGGCAGCCGAGCAGGTGCATCATCGTGCTCTTGCCGCTGCCGGACTGGCCGGTGATGGAGACCATTTCGCCTTCGGCGATGGTCATATCGACGCCGTCGAGGGCGCGGACGACGGTGCTGCCCATGACGTAGTGCTTGGCGAAGTTGCGAAGTTGGATGATGGGCTGGGGCAAATGCGTCTGTTTCCTGCGGCTGCATCACCTCGGCGACCGGCTTGCCGTCTGGCGATTCAATCTGATCTCGCGGCGCCTAAACGCCGCTTTCCTTCTTTTCCTTGTCGGTGAACTCGGGGCGCTTGATCCACACTTCGTCGCCCTCGTTCACGCCGGAGATCACCTCGGTAAAGGTGCCGTCGGTGGCTCCGATCTTCACCGAAACCTTCTTTTCATCCCAGCGGTCGCCCGCGCTTTCCCGATAGGGAACATAGACGTAGCACAGGCGACCCTCACTCGTGAGTGCCTCGTTCTTGACAAGCACGACGTCTTCCTTCGTCTCGGTCTCAAATTCGAGGTCCGCCTGCAGCCCGTTGAGCTTCTGAAGGTCGTCGCCAACCAGGCGAATGCGAACTTTGAACGTGACCGCGTTGGTCATGCGTTCCGGAGCGGGCAATATGCGTTCGATGACCCCCTGATATGTTTCCGTTCGATAGGCGTCCACCGTGACGGTGACAGGCCGGGCGTTGACCTTGACGCCTTCTTTCTCGATCGCCAGCTTCTGGGCTTCGCTGAGGATTATCTCCTTTTCCGCGGCCGGCAGGGTGGCGCCGGCGGCCTTCGCGCGATCAATCACCTCGCGGGCCTTTTGGACGTACTCCGATTCCTCCAGCTTTTGGGTTTTTCCGGGGCGGGCATAATCCGGAGCGATGTCGCGAATCTCGCCGATGTCGGCCTCGTCGATCTGGGCGATGACGAACATCGAGCTGACGTCGGCCAGGATCATCAGCGGCGTTCCGCCTGTCAGAGATTGGGTGCCGCTCTGGATGGCCTCGCCCTGACGGGTCTGGATGCTATAGACCATGCCGTCGGACGGAGCACGAACCGTGGTTTCCGCGAGGCGCTGCTTCGCATCTTCGAGATTCTTGAGGGCGCTCTGATAAGCGGCCTCGGCCTGGACCACATCTTCCTGGGCACTCTGAAGCAACAGGACCTCGTTGCTCTTCGCGCTCTCGAGCTCGATTTTGGCCATCTCCACGGCGGCAGCGGCACGGTCGCGCGTCGCTTTGACGGTGATGCGCTCCTGCTCGCTTGTTATGGTGTCGCTCATCTTTTCGATTTTTTCGAAATTGTAGACAGCCGTCGTCAGCGACGCCTCAGCGTCCTTCAATCGCTCCGCGGAGGATTTTCTCTGCAATGGGAGGTCGGCTTCGGTTTTTTTCAATGCGACCCTGGTTTTTTCGAGCACCGATTTCGACCGATCGGCTTCGGCCTGGCGGGCCTCCACCTGCCGCTTTTCATCGATGGGATCCAACACGCAGAGAATATCGCCTTGTTTGACCATCTGGCCTTCAAGCACGGCGATGTCCTCAACGATGCCGCTGGCCTTGCACTTGATCTGGATGAACTGCTTCGCTTCAACGACGCCGGTGGCGGTCACAGGGATGATCAGGTCGCCGCGCGTGGCTGCTTCACGTTTGCCGTCCAGCCAGATGTTGCTCATGGAAATGATGTTGGTCTGTGTGATCAGCACGAAGCCGCCCGCCACGATAGCCACGATGATGAGAAGAATGATGATGCCGCGACTCATTGCGTTTGCCTAACTCCTTCCAGTCAGTCGATAAGCAGCGCGCGCGTCACTCATCGTAAAAAACCCTCGCTCAATTTCCAGCAAACCCACGGCATCGCCTCCGCCGTTTAGCCGGGGCCCGAAGGGTCCCGGCGGGCGCTGATGAAGCTTCGTCCGGGCATCGCGTCGCTCGTCATACCTACGCTCACGCGTCATCTCCCGGACCTCTTAGGCCTGGGCTAAACGGAACGCAGCGGAATAGCTTCCAAGGAGATCCCATTGCGGAAATGGAAACTCCTTCGTCCACGCGGGCAACGGGCGAAATCGTGCGCGGAAGTCTCCCGAAAATGCTGTTTCCTGTAGAAATCTTAGAGATTCCAGGGCCGATATTCCAAGCCAAATGTTTCGGCGACATCCTTGTTCGTCAGGACGCCCTTGTGTATGTCCACCCCGGCTGCAAGCCCCGGATCGGCCCTGCAAGCGGCCTCGTAGCCCAGATTCGCGATCCGCAGGGCATAGGGGAGCGTTGCATTGGTCAGGGCGAAGGTGCTCGTGCGGCCGACCGCCCCGGGCATGTTCGCCACGCCGTAGTGGACCACGTCGTCCACTATATACGTCGGATTGTCGTGGGTGGTGGGGCGAATGGTTTCGCAGCAGCCACCCTGGTCCACGCCCACGTCGACGATGACCGAGCCGGGCTTCATGGTTTTGAGATGTTCCCGGCGGATGAGAATCGGGCACCGGGCGCCGGGAATCAGAACGGCGCCGATGACGAGGTCGGCTTCGGTGAGATGGTGGGCGATGAGCGCCGGATCGCTGAAGAGAAGCGTCACGTTGGCCGGCATGACGTCGGAGAGATAGCGCAGGCGGTCGAGGCTCACGTCCATCAGAATGACATGAGCGCCCAAGCCTGCGGCGACCTTGGCGGCGTTGGTGCCGACGACGCCGGCCCCGAGGATGATGACTGTGGCGGGTTCGACGCCGGGGACGCCGCCCAGCAGAATGCCGCGACCCATCATGGGCCGCTCAAGATATTTCGCCCCTTCTTGAACACTCATCTTGCCGGCCACCTCGCTCATGGGCGTCAGCAGCGGCAGAGTTCCTTTTTTGTCGCGGACGGTCTCATAAGCAATCGCCACCGAGCCGCTCTTCATGACGCCTTCGGTAAGATCGCGATCCGCGGCGAAGTGAAAATACGTGAATAGAATCTGATCCCGCCGCATGGACTTGATTTCGGGTGACTGCGGCTCCTTTACTTTGATGACTAGATCGGACTTGGCCCAAACGTCGGACGTCCGGTCCAAGATCTGTGCGCCGGCCGCCGTATAGTCGGCATCAAGGAAACCCGAGCCGGCGCCGGCGTCCTTTTCGACGAGCACTTTGTGACCGGCCTGGACCATGGCGGCAGCGCCGGAAGGAATCATTCCGACGCGGTACTCGTGCGGCTTGATCTCTTTAATTACGCCTACGATCATGATGGGATAGACTCCGACGGTAAGACGAGGGCGACTCTGAAAACAGCGGTCATGCTAGGGGAATGGCGAGACGGCTGCAACGGGCGGGCATTCGGTGGACGACTTGAAAACTGACATGGAAACGCGACGATCGCCGTCCGTGAGGGGGCAGCCGACGACGCCTCTTTGGGTATCTCCGCGTGCGATGCCGGCGAGTCTGACGGGGTCACTCGCTGCGATGGCGTTGCTTGGATTTGTCCTCGGGATCGCAGGATCGGGTTGTGCCGCGCAAGACCGCTATCTGAGAATCTGGAAGGAGAAGGCCGGGGCTGAGAACGTAAGTCAGTTCAGCCTGATGGAACAGTCCACGAACCAGCAATGGTTCGCGCGTCTGGTGAATCCCGGCGCGATGCCGGCCGGCACCGTGTTTCCGTTGACGGACCGCTTCGATTTTGTTCTGGTGAGCCGTCAGCAGCAATGGCCGGGACTGTTAAAGGCGACATCGCTCACGGCCAACGAGGCGTCTCCTGATCTGTCAGCCGGCGTGGTCGTGGGGCTGATCGCGCGGGTGGGCGAAAGCCGGCACGACCGGTGGCCGGTCATGGTTCAGTCGGTGCGTCAGCGCGGGGGAGTCGCGTTCCTGTATGGGGTCTTTCGCGAAGGGTTTTATCGCCCGCTGTCGGTGCCGGCGTACATGCACCTCGTGTACGTCCGCGACGTGGACACGTTTCTCGGTCTGAAGCTGAATCAGATGATGTACGGCTTCAACGTCGAGATCGACGATCTGAACGCCGCGGGAATCCGCTAAAAAAATAAATGGCCATTTCCAAACACGCCTCTGAGAGCGGGTTGCCGTTTGGCGATCGATTCCCTCATTTAATTCCCTATTCTCGGAGCCTCCTCCTCGCAGGCTCATAACGTTGCCTGAAGACAACATTTCCCTTCATCGTGGTTCCCTGTAACCGATAGTGGTCTCGGCACGATCGCCAGTTGCGCGAACGGGATGCCAGGCAGGGGAAAGATGTCGCCAGACGCCTCATTATCAGCCGCCAGCGTCGTGCCCTTACAGCCGCTGCTTGGTGCGGTATTCGACTCCCTGCCGAGCGGGCTGGTTGTTTTCGATCGCCAATTAGGAATTCTGTTGCGCAATCGCACGGCGGAGCTTTTGCTTCCGCCGGCGAAGAACGCCGCCGACCTGCTCGCCCGATTGACGGTCGATGGCGCCTGCGTGGACTGGCCGACGGAATTGCGCGCAATCATGCAATCGCCGCACTCGCGGCACTTTGATGCCCTGGCCGCCCGCGCCCAGGGACAGCCGGAGGTATGCCTTCAACTTGTCATGTCGCCGTTGCGGGATGGCTCCAGCGAAGTGGTCGGCGGCCTGCTGGTCGCGGACGACGTGACGGCGCGCATCGACATGGACAGGCGGCTGGCGATCTCGGAGCGGATGGCTTCGGTCGGCAAGCTGGCGGCACGCGTCGCCCACGAACTGAACAATCCGCTTGACGGCATTCTTCGATTCACCAATCTGGCCTTGCGCCGGGTGGGCGCGATTGGGGACGGCGACACAAACCGCTACCTGGAAAACGTGAAGTCGGGCGTCACCCGCATGGCACAGATTTTGGGCTCGCTGCTGGAATTCTCGCGCATGGCGCCCGGGGCCAACGAGCAGGCCACGATCAACCGCATTTCCGACGACGCCCTCGCGGCCATGGAGGGACGCATCCGCGAAGGGAACGTCACCGTCGTCTGCAACTATCACGGGGCCGACCTGCCCATGATGCGCGGAAGCAGTATGTTTCAGGTATTGTGCAATCTCATCAAAAACGCCATCGACGCAATGCCGGAAGGCGGGACGCTCTGGGTCGCAACGCGCGTGATCGATCAGGACCTGGTCGTGATGGTGGAGGACACCGGGATCGGCCTGCCGGAAGACATCGAAAAAGTATTTGAACCGTTCTTTACGACCAAATCCGAAGGGAAGGGCACGGGCCTGGGGCTGGCCGTCTGCCGCGACCTGATTGAGCGGCTCGGGGGCACGATTACGGCCGGGCGGCGCAAACCGAAGGGCACCACCGTCGTGGTTCGCGTTCCGCGCCAGAGTTGCACGCCCGCAAAACGGGGCGACTAAGACAGGGGGGCTGGTCATGGCAGGGGCAAGAATCGAATCAACAAGGGCACCAGCGCCGCGAGCGCACGCCGCGACGACAGCCAGACGGACGGCTCGGCGCGTCCTGATCGTGGACGATGATCGAATTATTGTCGATTCGCTTTGCGAACTCCTGCGCGTCGAGGGCTACGAACCCGAGGGCGTTCATTCGGTGAAGGAAGCCGTCGAGCGGCTGGGGAGACAGGAATTCGCAATCTTGATGACGGACGTCAACATGCCGGAGGCCGACGGGTTCGAGCTGCTGCGCATCGTTCGCGATCGGCATCGCGAGGTCGTACCGATCGTAATGACCGGTTATGGCACGATCGAGTCGGCGGTCGAAGCAATCAAGATGGGGGCCTATGACTATCTGACCAAGCCGATCGTGGATGACGAGCTGCGCCTCGTGCTGGAGCGGGCGATCCAGCAGCAATCGCTGATCCGCGAGAACAAGACGCTGAAGCAGCAGCTCGATCTGCGCTTTTCGCTCGATAACATCGTCGGCCACGACTACAAGATGCTCAAGATCTTCGACATGATCGAAGCTGTCGCCGACACGAAGACGACGGTCCTCATCAGCGGCGAGTCGGGCACGGGCAAGACGCTGATCGCTCATGCCTTGCACCATCGGTCGGATCGCGCGAGCGGTCCGTTCATCGAAGTGTCCTGCGGCGCGATACCGGAGGGATTACTCGAGTCGGAACTGTTCGGGCACATGAAGGGCAGCTTCACCGGCGCCGTCGCCAACAAAGACGGCAAGTTCCGCGCGGCCGAAGGCGGAACGATTTTTCTAGATGAGATCAACTCTGCCTCACCCGCGTTTCAGGTGAAGCTGCTGCGCATATTGCAGGAGAAATGCTACGAGCCGGTGGGATCGAATCAGACGGTGAACGCCGACGTGCGCGTGGTTCTCGCATCAAATGTCGATCTGACGGCCGAAGTGGCGGCGGGGCGATTTCGTCAAGACCTCTATTACCGCATCAACGTGGTGACGATTCAGATGCCTTCGCTTGTCGAGCGGCTGGGCGATATCCCGCTTCTGGCCGGCGAATTCCTCAAAAAACTGCGCGCCGAGGTGAAGCGAGAGATTCTCGACTTCACACCGGAAGCACTGCAGGCGCTGCAGGCCTATCACTGGCCGGGCAACGTGCGCGAGTTGGAAAACGCCATCGAGCGCGCCGTCGTAATGTGCCGCGGGCGGCATATCGAGTTGGAACACTTGCCGGGGCATGTGGTGGCCGATGCGCCAAAGTCGACGGGCGCGGGCGGCGCGCCGCTGGGCGAGTTCAAGTACGAGCCGATGTCCCTCAAGAAAGCGCTGGAAGAGCCGGAAAAGCGCATCATCGAGGCGGCCCTGCGCCTCAACCAGTGGAGCCGGCAGGCCACGTCGGAAATGCTCGATGTCAATAGAACGACACTCTACAAAAAGATGAAGTATTACGCCTTGGAGTACGACCCGCTAAAGCACGGAACCCACTAAACCGAGCCGCGGGCTATTGCCCGGGACGACGATCGCCGTCGCCACCCCCGAGCTTCTGGCGGCATTTGCACGCTGAAGCTACCCTGCGTCGCTTCATGGCCCTCAACGAAATCCTGGAACTTTCCATCCTCGCAACCGGGACGTTGCTGCTTCTCGCCGGGGTCGCCTATCTAACCGCGTCGGAGCGATGGCGTGAGGTTCTTCGCCTGCCGCCGCTGGACGGTCCCGCGCTGCAGCCGATCGACGCCGCCCTCGCGATTGTGCTGTTTCTCACCACCGGTTCAATCATCTATTCGCTGCTCAACCTCGCGCCGCCAGAAGCCCCAACCACCCAGGCAGCCGAGACGGCGATTCAGAATCCGTCGTCGACGGGTGTCGCAGCGCTGGCCCAGCTCGTGAACGTCGTCGCCATCATCGCCATCGTTCGCGCGCGCTTCGGCCCGCGCTTCGCGGAATGGGGCCTGACGCTTCGGCGGTTCGGATTGCAACTCCTGGCAGCGCTGGGAATCTATCTGGCCGTCTGGCCGGTCTGCACCGCGCTGCTCTATCTGTCGGAAGGGTTCATGCGGCAACTGGGCCACGACGCGCTCTCCGAGCACCCGGCCATCCTCACGCTCCTGGATCGCACCTCCCCCATGTGGGTGCGCGTCCTGACCATCGCCAGTGCCGTCGCCCTGGCCCCAATGGTCGAGGAACTCGTTTTTCGCGGCGTGCTTTTTCGAGCGCTCGCGACGCCGGCGCGCTCAAGATGGGTGGCGGCCATTCTCAGCGGTTGCGTCTTCGGATTGATACATCTGAACGTCGTGCAGACCGTGGCGCCCCTGATCTTCTTCGGCGTGGTGCTGGCATGTGTCTACGCGAAGACCGGGTCGCTGACATTGGTTGTTCTGGTTCACGCGATCTTCAATGCCAAGACGGTCTTATGGCTGATGATTAGCCGAGCACCTGCCACATGAATTCTGCGGGTGTTGACGACGGGCGCGAGAGGAGTGTTTCGTAGCAAGTGCTTCGCTTCGGTGGCCGAATTGGGTGCGAATTGGCCGCTCTGGCGCATTCGGGACTCCAATCCGATATAATGCTCATGGTGACTCATGCATGATCGACTCGTCGCGGAACCGATTCGCCTCACGTACGAAGATTTTTGCGCCTTGCCGGACGACGGCCGGCGATATGAAATCATCGACGGAGACCTCTTCATGAGTCCATCGCCGGAGATTCCCCATCAGACCGTCGTCATCAATCTCGCGGCCATCCTCCACCAACACGTTCGGAAAGAAAAACTCGGGAAGGTGCTCGTCGCCCCGTCCGATGTGCTGCTCGGCGAGCACGATATCGTAGAGCCGGACATAATCTTCATCTCTAAAGAACGCCTCTCGATTGTCACTCAAAAAAACATTCAGGGCGCCCCCGACCTGCTCATTGAAGTGCTCTCGCCTTCCACCTCGCGCAGAGACGTGCGCGATAAGCGGAATCTCGATGCCCGCAGCGGTGTTCGATATTATTGGATGCTTGATTCCCATGGTCCGCGCGTGACCGAGCTGCAACTGACCGAAGGCGAATACGCCGTCGTGAAGGAGCTTTCTGGCGATGCCATCTTTGAGCCGGCTTGCTTTCCCGACCTGAAGATTAACTTGGCTGGGTTGCTCGAATAAATTGGAGAGGTAGTCGGGCATGTCGAATCGTTCCCGCAATTTTTGTCCAGAGTCCTTGGCCTCAGCGCCATGATGCTCGCAAGTTCAGTAACTCCGTCTTCAGCCATCGACTTTCAAGTAAGAACAGTGGTTTTAAGCGGTGATAGCGCACCGGGGTTTCCCGATGGCACCGTGTTTGGGGGGCCTGAGTACGTCGATCTGAATGCGTCTGGTCACGTTGCCTTTGGGGATGGTTACGCCATCTGGTCCGACACCACGGGCGAGATCAGGCTCGTCGCGCGAAACGGAATTCCTGCACCTGGAGCGCCAGCGGGTGAGAATTTTCACCTTATAGACATTCCGATTATTGCAGATACGGGACGCGTCGGATTCTTGGCAACGATTTTTGGGTTTCCTGAGTTCCGGCCTGGATTGTGGGCTGGCGATTCAGCTTACTTGATTAAGGTTGCTCTGGTAGGAACGTTAGGCATCAGCCAAATAGGACCAGTGAACGCTGTAGTACTTGGTTCGCCTGCCATCAACTGCGAAGGGGCAACGGCTTTTTTTGCATCATTATTTGGCACGCCGGTTGTAATGAAGGAATCACTGGGTCAATTAAGTATCCTGGCACAATCGGGGATGAGCGCGCCCGGAACCACGCCGACTTCGTCCTTCTCGAGTTTCGGCAGGACGAACCAAACGATTAATCCTGCGCTAAATGACGACGATGAGGCAGCATTTTATGCTAGACTAAATTCCAGCGCGCCAACTCGCGCCGGTATTTGGTCGGAGCGAGGAGGCTCATTGCAACTTGTCATACGGGCAGGGATGCCCGCGCCGGGTACAGAATCCGGCGTCAGTTTTTTGGAATTCAGCGATCCTCGTATCAACGACGCGGCCGAGACTGCATTCGCGGGAGTGTTAACTGGCAGTGGAGTCAGTACCGAGAACGACACCGGGATCTGGTCCGAGCTACCGCAAGGTTTAGCACTCGTCGCGAGAGAAAACTCCCAAGCTTCCGGGCTGCCCACTGGAGTATTGTACGGGAGTCTCGAGAACGCTCCGGTAATCAATCATTCCGGTCGCGTGGCATTTACTGGACGATTAAAAGGCTCGGGGATTTCAGCGAGTAACGACTCAGCAATGTGGTCAGGAAGTGCCAACGAATTAGATTTAGTGGCTTGGGAGGGTAGTGCGATTCCCGCGGGCGGCACTTGGAGCGACTTTCCTGTTGAGCCGGAATGGGCCCAAGGACCTGCCATGAACGCAATTGGAATCGTCGCGTTCACAGTCGGATTCTCGGGCGTGAGTTCAGGAGGATATCCGGCCAGCGTTTGGATGATGTATCCGAATGGACACGTAAATCCTGTCTTGCGCCAAGGCGACATGATCGAAGTTCGCCCGGGCGATTTTCGGGTGGTCGAAACCGCGTATTCTCTACTTACTGGCGGCGGTCAGGATGGACGGCGCAACGCTTTGAATGATGCAGGTGAAATAGGGATTACAGCCGAATTCACCGACGGCACGGCGGGCGTCCTTGTCGTGTCGGTTCTCCGCATCGGCGATATCAACAGTGACGGGGACGTAGACGTTGATGATATTCCGTGCATGCTCGCGATACTGGTCCAATGGGACAACGTCACAGGGTGTGGCGTTGATCAAGCTGATGCAAACGAGGATGGCATCGTGGACAGCCGCGATTTAGAACCTTTTGTCGAGCTAATTCTCGGCGATTGAGGGAGTGGGAGATCACGCTTCCTGACAAGGCGCGGCTCTGTTCTAACGGCGCTCGCCAATCGGCACATATTTCTGCTCCATCTCCCCCGTATAAACCGCCCGCGGGCGGAAGATGCGGTTTTCGGGGAGGTACTCGAGCACCCGCGCTACCCATCCCGCGGTGCGGCCGACAGCGAAGATGACCGGGAAAAACGGGGCTGCGAAGCCGAGCACGTGGTAGACCACTCCGGAATAGAAATCCACGTTCGGAAAGATCGGTTTGCCGGCCGCCTTCATCGCTGCCATCACGTTTTCTTCGATGGCGGCGGCGGTGTGGAAGAGCTTTTCCTTGCCATGGGCCTTGCAGAGCATTTCGGCGTACCGCTTCAACACCGTCGCGCGGGGGTCGTAAGCCTTGTACACGCGATGGCCAAAGCCCATCACCTTCTGACTTTTGGCCATCCGATCAGCAACCCACGTCTTCGCATTCTCCGGGCTTCCGACGGTGAGCAGATCGTCCAGTGCCGCCTGATTGGCAGCGCCGTGCAACGGGCCGCGCAGCGAGCCGATGGCCGCGGCAACGGTTGAGTACATGTCGGACATCGAGCTGTGTACGACCATCGCGGTGAACGTGGACGCATTCATGCCGTGGTCCGCCTGCAAAATCAGCAGCACGTCCATCACCTTCGCGGTGATCGCGTCGGGCTTCTTGCCGGTCATCATGTAGTAGTAATTCGACGCGAACGAAAGCGCCGGATCGGGCTGCACGATCGTCCCGCCTTCGCGAATCCGCGCCAGAAATGCCGCGGCCGTGCGCGTGAGAGAAAGAACCCGGATGCCGACGTTCGTCTCGACTTCAACGGCGTTGATCGGATCAGAGGCGTGCGTGGTGATGACGGGGCCTTCTCGATCGACGCAACCTGCCGCCGCCACGGCGGTCTGCAATGCGTTCATCGGAGAGCAGTCCCGCGGCAGGGCGTCGATGACTTTCACCACCGCCGGCGGAAGTGCGGCCGCAGCCTGCAGCTTTGCTCCAAAGCCCGCGATCTCGGCGCTGGTGGGAAGTTTCCCGAAGATCAGAAGATAGGCGACTTCGGCGTAATTGCTGTGCTCGCAGAGCTCTTCGATCGTGTAGCCGCGATAGACCAGGTGGCCCGCCTCGCCATCGACGTAGCCGATCTTCGTAAGATTGGTGATCGCGCCCTCGAGGCCCTTGCCAAGTTCAACCGTGACGGGAAACTCGATCTTTCCGAGAAACTTAGGCATGAATTCTTGCCCCGCAATGCGTCGCCGTGGTTCAAATGTTTCCAGCCGTTCAAGTATAGTTGGAATTCCCGGCAAGGGAAGCGACCAACAGAGCTGCGACCGTAAGGGAACGGTCAGGGCCAGCGGCGAATCATTCAATGTTACGAACGACAACCTCGCCTCTTATTGCCGTTAGGTGCCGGCGCGATAGTATTTGCGGTTCGCTGATTATGACTCAGAAAAAACAAGGGAGCGATTTTGTGAAAATCCACGAATACCAGGCCCGCCGAATACTCGCCGCCGCCGGAGCGCCGGTGCCCACGTTTGAAGTCATCGACTCAGCCGACCAGGTCGCCGCCGCCATGAAGAAACTCGGCTCCGGCCAGGTGGTGGTGAAGGCCCAGGTCCACGCCGGTGGCCGTGGCAAGGCTGGCTACGTGGTGCTGTCGGACGATTCTGCAGAAATCCAGAAGCACGTCCGCCGGATGCTGGCCGAGCCGATGGTTTCGAAGCAGACCGGACCGCAGGGCGTCAAGGTTCAGAAGGTCCTGCTCGCTCCCGCGGTCGAAATCGACAAGGAATATTATGTCGGCATGGTCATCGACCGGGCGAAGAACTGCCCGGTGATGATGGTGTCGAAGGAGGGCGGCGTTGAGATCGAAGAGGTCGCGGCAAAGAACCCCGACGCGATCATCAAGGAGTGGATTCACCCGCACCTGGGACTGGAGCCGTACCAGTTGCGCCGGCTGACCGCCGCGCTGGGGCTGACCGGCGACCATGCCAAACAGGCGTCACAGGTGATGGAATCGCTCGCGAAGGTCTTTTCAGACAAGGATTGCAGCCTGGCCGAAATCAATCCGCTGGTGCTTACGAAAGGGAGGGGCGGCGAGCCCGGCCGCATCATGGCGATCGACGCGAAGTTCAGCTTTGACGACAACGCACTGTTCCGTCACCCCGACGTCGAGGCGATGTTCGACCCCGCCGAGGAGAATCCTAACGAGATTCGAGCCAAGAAGGCCAACCTCTCCTACATCGCGCTGGATGGCAATATCGGCTGCCTGGTCAACGG
>DATMEE010000360.1:0-7220 GCA_035557035.1 Phycisphaerae bacterium | reverse complement strand
TCATCCTTCCTCAGGGCGCCGTCGCTGGCGAGAAATCCACAATAGCCGGCCGACCGCATCTTTTTCCGGTCAATCGTTCCAAATAAGGATGTGCCCAGCCCGACGATTACATCGGACCGGCTGAAGATGTTCACAATCGATCCACAATGGGCCGACGCCTTCGCCAGGTCGTAATCATTCGAGACTGCGGCAGCCGTCAAAATCAACCGATCTATGATCACGTCCTTTGGCAACATCTCCATCGCAAGAACCGCCAGGCCTCCGCCGCCGCTGTTGCCGAGCAGCACGAGCGGTTTACCAGGGTGCTCGCGGTAAAGCCTGGTCAGGCGATCCGCGATACGCCGTGCCCGCGCGGTGTTCGCCTTCAAATCCGTCAGGTTGCGAATCGGATGCCGCGAAGACTCCCACGCGACAATCTCGATGTTCATCCCGCAGCCTGCATCGCACAGCCCATCGCGCACCGGCATCAGGCCCTCGGCGTCCCCGGTTATGCCGGGGATCATGACCAGCGTACCGCGATATGCCGGCGCAGCCGTCGATGCGGCAGCCGGCTCGACGGCGGGGCCTTCCCGCACGATCGACTGCCGCCCCCCGCAGCCCGCCATCGCAAGCCCGGTGACCCAGAGCAATGCGGCGCATTTGGGAAGTGCGAACTTTTGCCCGACTGGGCAACCACCATTTAGTTCCTTACCCAACATTCCCGGGTTCCCCGTGTCCATTTTTCCTCAGCGTCCACGCCCAACATGGATATAAACGCGAGCAGGTCTGATTTGCCTCAAAGTCTCCTACAAAAACTCAGGTTCTAGGTCGCGTCAGTCAAGTGACGCTTTCTGTGTTATCGGGACGGGCGGTATAATCGCTTTCGCGGACCCTTGGTCCCATACATCCACTATATGCTCCGCTGCCGCCCGATTTCGAGGGGCCGGGTCTGTTCATGTTGTTCTCCATCCAACACTCCGCTTCTGACAGCAAAATGCGCCACGCCAGGAAAACATGAGAATTCTAGCCATTGAAACAAGTTGCGATGAAACCTCCGTCGCCATCGTCGACGATGGCCGCCGGGTCCTCTGCAATTTGATTGCCACTCAGTTTGACCTGCACGCGAAATACGGGGGCGTGGTGCCCGAGATCGCCTCCCGGGCGCATATAGAAAAGCTCGATCTGCTGGTCAGGGAAGCCCTCGATCGAACCGGAACCACGCCCCCGGAGATCGATGCGATCGCCGTCACGCGCGGCCCGGGCCTGATCGGATCGCTCCTCGTCGGCGTGACGGCCGCCAAGACGCTGGCATGGAGTTGGGGCAAGCCGCTGGTCGGCGTAAATCACATCCATGCCCATGCGGTCAGCGCCGCCATCGACCTCGATCATGACCCCTGGCCCGCCATCGCCCTCATTGTCTCAGGCGGGCATACCTCGCTCTACGAGGTGCGCGATCCGCTGGACATTCACCTGCTCGGCTGCACCATCGACGACGCCGCCGGCGAGGCATTCGACAAGGTCGCGATGATTCTGAATCTGGGCTTCCCGGGTGGACCGGTCGTCGATAAGCGCGCCGCCGCCGGCAATCCCGCGGCCATCAAATTCCCCCGCACGAGACTCGGCGCCGACTCGCTCGACTTTTCTTTCAGCGGACTGAAAACGGCCGTGCTCTATCACGTTCACGGGCCGGGGCAAACTACCGGAGGGCTGCAACGATTGACGGAGCAGAATGTGAACGATCTCTGCGCGTCCTTCAGCGCCGCCGTGGTCGATGTGTTGGTCGAGAAAACGTTGCTCGCGGTACGGCAGCGCGGTCTATACACGGTGGTCGTTGGCGGGGGCGTTGCAGCCAACTCGATGCTGCGGTCCAGGCTCGCGGCGGCCTGCGCCGACGGCGGCGTCGCGCTTCACCTCACGCCGATGCAATTCTGCACGGACAACGCCACCATGATCGCGGCGCTCGGATATCACCTTCATGCCGCGGGCCGCACCGACGACTTGACGCTAACGGCCTCGGCGTCACTTCCGCGCTAGCCTGTATTCGCATCCTCATTTCTCGCTGAGACGCAGAGAACGCGGAGAAAAACTTCATTTCTTTTACTCCGCATCCTCTGCGTCGGAGTTTACCCGCCGCGGCGGGCGAGAAACCCCAGTCGAAGAGTGCGGGTAGGCGGCCAGCGCCTGCAGGTCGATCTTTCCACGATCCGTCTGAGGCAGGTGCTCATATAAGTGCCACTCATCCGGCATCATGTACGGCGGAATCAGCGGCCGGCAGAAAGCGACCAGCCCCGGTTCGTCAAGCGCCATGCCTTCCTTGGACGACACGCACGCCCGGAGGCGGTTGCCGAAAACCGCGTCGGCCAGCGGCACCACCGCCGCCTGCTTCACCGCCGGATGCCGGTGCAGCGCCGCCTCGATCTCGCCCGGCTCGATGCGATGCCCGCGGCACTTGATCATGCGATCGATCCGCCCCCCGAACATCAGCGCCCCGTCCGCCCGCCGACGAACCCGGTCCCCCGTCCGAAAGCAGTGGCCGTCACCCTGCGGAGCAGCGACGCAGCGCGACGCGGTCAAATCGTGATCGCCAAAATAGCCCGTCGTAACGGTCGGTCCCGCGACCCACAGCTCTCCCGATTCACCCTCATCGGCCGGCTCGCCATCGGAATTCATGATCCAGAGCTTCGTGTCGGAAATAGGCCGCCCGATCGGGACCGGGCCGTCATCGTTGAAATCCGCGTCTGTGCAGCGGTGGTGCGTGCAGACATTTGTCTCCGTCGGGCCGTACAGGTTTGTCCAGGTGACGTGCGGAAGCTCGCGCCCCAACGCCTGCAGCGCCGGCTTGGGCATCACCTCGCCAGCGAAGATGACATGCCGCAGGCGCGATAGATCATGTTCCGCGAGCTTGCCGCGTAATTGCATCATGACGAGCGCTGAAGGTACCGAATACCAGACGCTGATGCGCCGTTCCGCGATGAACTTCGCCACCTGGTACGGGAACATCTTCAGCGATTCGGGCACCGGGCACATCGCCGATCCGGCGTGCACGGCGGCGAAGATGTCGAACGTGGACAGGTCGAAATTGTACGGCGCATGATTCGCGACCCGGTCTTCCGACGTCAATTCAAAATACGCAACGGCCCAGTCTGAAAAGTGCGCCAAGCTGCGTGTCGTGATCTCGACACCCTTCGGCCGGCCGGTCGAGCCGGAGGTGTAAAGAATGTTCGCGATGCCGCGATCGGGCAGCGACGCTGATTCCCTCGCGAATTCTCTGCCGTCTCGCGCACTGACAATCTCTATGCCGGAGATTCCACCGGGGGGACCCGAACTCCCGGACCATATGCGAATCCCGGCGTCCTCGACGATCGCGGCGACACGCTCGGCGGGCCAGCTCGGATCGATGGGAACATACGTCGCGCCGGTCCGGATGATGCCGAAGAGACTCACGATCGCGTCAATCGATTTTTTGTGGCAAAACGCAACCCGCTCGCCCGGCCTCGCCCCCCGCTCCCGAAGCCCATCGGCCGCTTCTTCGGCGGCGCGCAATAGCTCGCCATACGTCAGCCGGCGCCCGGCGAAATCAATCGCGACGCACGATCCAAGACGCGCCTCCGCCTGTTCGAGCAATGAATAGAGCGTTAGAAATTCTGGCAAGAAAAGAATCGCCTGATCACATTACTGACCCCAAATCCGGAAAGCCAAAATCCACGTTCCAAAATCCAAAATCAATCGCGTCACCGCCGCCGGGACTCAATCCACTCCGTGATCGAGTCCACCGACTCAATCCGCTCCGGCGTGACTTCTTCATCCGGCAGCCGCACCTTCAACTTCTCTTCCACGAAGACCAGCATCTGCATCAGCCGAAGGGAATCCAGCCCGTGATCCATCAGGTTCGACTGGTCGGCCGGCCATCGTTCTTTGTCCATGGGCATCAGCGTGCCGAACAAGTATTGCCGCAGTTCATCGCGCGTGGATTTACTCATGCTTAAGTCCGTCCCCAGGGTCCGAAAAATTATACAGAGCCGGAAAAATGTACCGGCCGCAACCCAACCTTTCAAATCATTCAGTAAGAAGTAACCGGTCTGTTGCATCCTACTGCCTAGAATTCGCCATAACGCAGAGGCGGCGGCCGCCAAATGGGCCCCGAACTTGAAAAATGCGTGCCGATCTCATGTGAACCTTCGCCGTGTCGCCGCCGCAGGACAGTCCTCTTCCGCGAGACCACCGGTTTCGGATCCGCAGCATGTTGCGGCCGGGAATCGCGCTACTCTGTCTTCAATCAATTGCCGGATGCGGCGGGTTCCTGGTTGATGAAGGCATTTTCCCGCTTCCCACGATTCACCTGGTGTATCCCGTTCCCTCTCAGATCGGAATCGATTTCAAAACCATCCAGATCGAATCGCCCAGCGGCCCGATGTTCGGCTGGTTCATCCCGGCGGAGAACGCCCGCGGCACCGTTTTCATCAATCATGGCGCGGTCATGAACCGCAGCAGTTACTTGTCGCACTACCAGCTTCTGCACGGGCTCGGCTACCACGTCTTCACCTATGACTATCAGGGCTTCGGCGAGAATTTCAGCGTCGCGACCATCGAGACCGTTCTGGGAGACGCCGAGCGGGCGCTCGGGGCGCTTCAACTTCGCACCGAACCCGGCACCGAAAAGATCATCATCTTCGGCCTGTCGATGGGCACGCTGCCGAGCATCGCCCAGGCCGCGACAAACCCCGACCGCGTCGTGGGCCTCATGCTCGAAGGGAGCTTCCTGCAGGAGTCCCTGCCCGCTTCCGCGCTCTTCTTCATGGGAATCACTCCATCGCCGCTCGCGTACAATCACATTCCGGCGGAACTGGACGCGGACACGAACGTCATGCAAATCACGTTGCCAAAGCTATTCTTGCACGCGCGCGACGACGAGATCGCCCCCTTCGACAGCGCGATGGAGCTTTACGAAATCGCGCTCGAACCAAAGTTCTTCGTGCCGCTCTCCGGCCTGCACGTCTTCAGCATCCTCGTCGACCACAATTACGGGCCGCGCATTCAGGAATTTCTCGACGCGGTGACCGCCGACCCCTGATTCGGCCGGGTCTGAAAGCACGCGGCAAGTCGATCCGGGATGCGCATCGCCTCCACGTCGCGCGGCTCGACCTTGAACAGTCCCTCCGCATAGACCCGGCGATGCTCTTTCAGTGCCTCTTGTGCGGCATCGCTGTTCAGGTAATCGAAGAGCCGGCCGATCAGCATGGGGTCATCGCAGCGCGGGTAGATTCCGTGATACGCGGTTAGATTCAGCACGCCAGCCTCGTTGCGCACGAACCGAAACGCTCCCCGCGAAAACACCGACACCAGAATCGGCGCCGGCGGCCGCGCCTCCGGCCGATACCAGACTGGCCGGTGCGAGGGCAGGTATCGACGCGCAATGCCCAGTTTCTCCCCTTGCTCAAGATATTTCCGCAGCGGCCGATTGAGCCGTTCGCGCGGTTTGAGGAGATAAACCCGCTCATCCCGTTGAATCAGCTCGTTGATTTCCACAGAAGTGAGACGCGCCGCACTGAGCTGCCGCGCCTTGGTCACACACACCGCCAGGTCCGCCGGATCGACTCCCCATCGCCGGCGATCCGACGCGCGCATCGTGAAATACCCGTTCGCCCCCGTCGCGATTCCCCGCACGCACGACGCAATGTCCCCAACGCGACAAGTCGTTGGACGTTTCTGGAATGAAATCCGTTTCGCAGTCCGCATCGAGACGGAAACAAACAACGGGGACCACTTCAGATTCGAATCGAGCGCACTCGGCAAATATGAGGTGGGCGCGTTCGTCAAAGCGCCCTCCAGCTCTTCCGCCGCCTCGACCGTTGCAAATCGAATCGGCGCCCCCGCCGCGCGGTCGCGACGCAGCAACGTGATCGCCGCCGTCGTCATCGCCCCGTCGAAAACCTTTGACGCATGAGCAAACTGCACCACGCCATCCAGCGCATTGCGCTCGAGAAAATGTCGCTTCAGCACTCGGCCGAAATCCGCGTTCAGCCATTCCACCGGCGTAATGATCGCCGCGCGGCCGGTTTCGCGGAGCAGTTCGCAGATGCGCAGGAGAAACAGCCCGTAGCTGTTGGTCAGCCGGCTCAATCGTCGCCCGCAGATGGCGTCAAAGCGGCGAAAAACGCGCTCGCCATATTTGTGTTCATGATGCCGAAGATAAGGCGGATTCGCGACGATGGCGTCGTATTGAATGGGAAACTCCGCAGTCAGAAAATCAGCTCGACGAAATCTCACGTCGAGGCCGGGCACTTTTCTGGTGCCGCACGCCTGCAAGATACCAGCGTCAATATCGACCGCCTCCACGCGAGGACTCGGCAATCCAGCTGAGCGACGCCGCGCAAATGCCTTATGAATGCCATGAAGAAATACACCGGCTCCGACGGCGGGATCGAGAACATTTCTCGGCCGCCCGGCACACGCCCACTTTGCCATCCAGTTCGCAACCGGCCGCGGCGTAAACACCTGACCCAGGCGCCGCCGACGTGATCCACCGGGTTTCTGGCCACGCTCTGACATGGCCGGCGATTATACTCAAACAAAATGCCCCGGCCGCCTGTGAGGCGCCGGGACATTTGGTGAGACCCGCCGCCGTGAGGCGGCCGATCATCGGGTGGTGGAGTGGGGTATTGAAGCGTCAGTTCTTTTCGCCGCGAACCGACTGATATTTCTCGTAGAGTTCCGGCCGCTCGCGCCGCATCTCGTCAACATTCTTGAAGGTTTCGACGACTTCGCTGTCGCCCGACCGAATGGTCGCACGGACCGAACCATCCGTCGCGACTTCAAAGCTCGCGCCGGCCTTGCGTTCCATGCGAACCTCGCCGCGGCGTCGGGGGCGAGCCTGCCCGCGTGATTGCCCCGCCTGCTCCCGCGCATCTTCAGCCTGCCGGCGCATCTGCTCGGCCGCCTCGTGCAGCTCCTTCATGTCCAGCCTGCCTTTGAATTGACCGTGCGGACCGCCAAACATGCCGCCCTTGGGCATCTGATTGAAAAAGAACGAAAAGTCGCCATCGCCGCCGCCGATTCCGCTCTTGAACATTTTAAACGAATCCGGATCGCCCTTCTCGAACGCCTCCTCATTGTCATAAGTCTGCGTCGTGGTGCTTTCGTTGTCGCCGTCGCGCTCGGTCTTGGTCACGGTGATCTGGCCGTCGTCGCCCTGCTCGATACGCACCTCGTTGCCTTGGTTGATGTGAATCTGCATGCGGATG
>DATMEE010000359.1:0-14810 GCA_035557035.1 Phycisphaerae bacterium | reverse complement strand
TCTCGCGCTGAGCGGAATTTCCGTGCCGCTCTTGCCGCTCGGGTACCCGCAGCCGTTGAACCACTCGTGGTGGTTCTCCGCGATCATTTCGGCCATCTGCAGAAATGCCGAGTCCGGCGTCCGCTCCAGCAACGAGCGGATCGTGTCAGCGCCGATCCGCGCGTGCGTCCGCATCACCGCCATCTCTTCATCGTTGAGCCGGCCTGGCTTCAGCAGGATCGCGTCGGGAATCGCCACCTTGCCGATGTCGTGCAACGGGGCGGACCGTTCAAGATTTCGCATGAACTCGCGGTCGATCTGCTCGACGTGAACCGGAGAACGCCGCAGCTCCCGCGCCAGTGTGAGACAATACTGCGTCACGCGGTCCAGGTGCGTTCCCGTGTCATCGTCACGGTGCTCGGCCAGCTTCGCGAGCGCGACGACGATCGAATCCCGCGCCTCGTCGCGTGCCTGCCGCGACCGCACATTCTGAATGGCGGATGCCGCAAAGTTCGTCAGCAAATTGAGGAAACCAAGCTCCGACACGTCGAACGGCCGCGAGCCGATGCGGCCGGTGACGTTCAGCACCGCCACGATTTTTTCTGGCGCCCGCATGGCGGTGGAAAGCAGGGGCAGCCCCTCAAAGACCCTCACGTCCTGCGACTCCAGCACGGCCTCCGCCTCGTCTTGCGAATTGATCAGAATCGGGTCGCCGGATTGAAACACCCGGCCCGCGATTGACTTTCCGATCGGCGTCCGAACGTGCTGTACGACATGCTCGCTGATTCCGTGCGAGGCTGCGATCGTCAACACGGTGCCGGCCGCGTCGGGCATCATGATGGACACGCGCTGACACGAGGTGAGTTCCGCCGCCACCTCGATCGTGCGCTTCAGGATCGAATCGAGGTCCTCCTTCATCGCCAGCGCCATGCTGAAATCCAGCAGCAGACTCAACGCCCGTGTCTGCTCGCCGAGAATGGCGCGGCCCGCCTCCATCGATCGCCGGGCTCGCTGCAAACGCGACAGCGAGCGTACCCGCAGGGTGAACTCGCGCTCGCGGATCGGCTTGGCGATGTAAACGTCCGCCCCCGCTTCAAGCCCGTCGAGCAGCGCCTCGTGGTTCTCTTCCGACGAGAGCATCACGATCGGCACGCTTTCGCCGAGTGGGTCATTCCGAAGGCACCGAGTGGTCTCCAGACCGTCCATCTCCGGCATGTCGAGATCGACCATGACCACGTCCGGATTGCACGCGCAGAAGCATCCGAGTGCCTCACGGCCGTTGGCCGCCTCGAAAACGTTCCAGCCCTCCGCTTCGAGATAGCGCCGGCAAACTTTCCGCATGACCGGGTCGTCGTCGACGATCAGCGCCGTCGCCGACGTTTGCACGTCGAGCGCCTTCGAGAGTACGGTCGCGATTGGATCAGGCTGTCGAACGCCCATGACAATTTCCCAGGGCCGCGGTGTATTCGCGCCCCCATCCCAGATCGGCATATAGCGCGCGTACGTTAAGGCACGAGCACGCAACGGCGATTGACCGACCGGCTAGTCGCGGCAGCGTCCGAAAAGAGCCGTAGCTCGACTGGCCCATGGAGCTTTACGCCTGGCGAGCGCCACGAACGTGGCACGGCATGTCCGAATTCTCGTCGAAAACCTTGGGCGCGAATCGTAAGTCGAATGGAATGCCCGAATTATGACACTTACGCGATTTTGCCCAAAAGCCACGCCCGTGCCGCATTTACGGCATCCGCAATCTTCGACGCGTCGGCGCCGCCGCCCTGGGCCATGTCCGGCCGGCCGCCGCCCTTGCCGCCGACGATGGGGGCGATTTCCTTGATAAGATCGCCCGCCCTGACGCCCTTTTTCACAACGTCGGGGGTCATTGCAGCCAGGAGTGTCGCACGGCCACCCTCATCGCTGGCCAGCAGCACGGCCGCCGAGCCGGCGCGCGAGCGCAGCGAATCCGAGGCGGCACGGAGCTGATCAGCTGTCGTCCCGCTCAGCGTCCCACAAATGACCGAAACACCGCCGATTTTCGTCGAGCCGGCCAGCAGATCATCAACGTGCGAGATCACCTCCGATACGCCGGCTTTAGCGGCCTGCTTCTGGGCCTGCTTGGCTTTTTCCTGAAGTTGAGCAATATCGGCACGGAGGCGCAATCGGTCGACGACAGGCAGTTCGTTGTCGGCCATGAACCCGGTAATTTCGCCGATGCGCTGCGGAAGCGACGCCGGATCGGCATTCAACGCCGATTTCACCATGCCAGCCAGCGTGGTCGCGTTTTGCTCGACCTGTTTCGCCCTATCACCGGTCACGCCCGTCACGCGCCGAATACCCTTGGCGACCGCCGACTCCTCGATCAGTCGAAATCGCCCGGCCTCGCCGGTATGTTTCAGGTGCGTGCCGCCGCAGAATTCGACGGAGAACTGCCGCCATTTTTCGTTCCCCGGATCGGCCAGCAATTCTTCGACGGTAGGGCCGATGGAAACGACACGCACCCGCTCAGGATATTTTTCACCGAATACGGCCCGCAACCCGTGTATCTTCAATGCGTCCTTCTGAGCCACTTCCTTGGCATGAACCGCCAGCATCCGCTCAATTCGCTCATTCACGAGCCACTCGATCCGGGTCAGTTCATCCTCGTTAATATGCGACGGATGGGAGAGGTCGAATCGGGTCTTTTCGTCGTCGACCATCGAGCCTTTCTGCTGAACGTGGTCACCAAGAACCTCGCGCAATGCCCAGTTCATGACGTGGGTGGCGGTGTGGTTCTGCATCGTTTGCGTTCGCCGACGATCTACTGTCAGAGTGACGACCTCGCCCTGCTTGAGCATCCCTTGAGTGCGTTTTCCGAAATGAGCAATGACGTCACCGGCGCGCAGGGTCCTTTCGACGCGAAACTCACTGTGAGGACCTGTAATCAACCCTGAATCGCCAACTTGACCTCCCTGTTCTGCGTAGAGGCATGTACGATCCACGATAATCAATCCACAGCTCGCATCCGTTTCGTCGAGTGTTTTCAGGGATTCACAGAACTCACCGAATTGTGTAATCGCCTTATGAGTTAAGATCCGTTCGATCTTTGCCTGCAGCCTAGTCGCTGAGTATTTGAAAGAATCATCGGTCTTGGGAAACGCAGATACATTTCGCATGAAATGATCGACAAGTTGTTCCTCCTCGTCAGAAACACCACCCTTTCCCTGCCGCGCTTTTTCGCGAGCCTCCTCCATGAGCCGCTCATAATCTCCGATGTCGACCGCCAGCCCCTGCTCCTCCGCCATCAGCTCGGTAAGATCGATGGGAAACCCGAAGGTGTCATGCAGTTTGAATGCGTCTTCGCCGCTGATGCGCCCCCGATTATGGGTCCGTGCATGCTCGGCCGCGTCATTAAACAGCGCGATGCCGCGATCCAGCGTCTTGATGAACGACGCCTCTTCGTCGCGGATTAGCCCCGACACGTGCTCGACATTCTTCCCGCCATGAGCGTTCCGCAGCTCGGGAAACGCCGCTCCCATCGCCTCCGCCACGGCCGGCACAAGCTTACACATGAACGGCTCGCGCGTGCCAAGGTACTGTCGCCCGTAGCGCACCGCCCGGCGCAGAATGCGCCGCAGGACGAACCCGCGCCCCTCGTTGCTCGGAATCGCCCCGTCGGTGAGCGCGAACGTCAGGGTACGAATATGGTCCGCGACCACGCGATAGGCCACGTCTTTCATGACGCGAGCCTTGGCTTCGCCGATCTCAGGCGCGCCGTCTCCCTTTGTGCCTTTGTGCCTCTGTGCCTCTGTGCCTTCGCCCTCCAGCAATCCCGCATACGCCTCCGCCCCCGTCACCCGCTGAATCGCCGCAAAAATCGGCGCAAAAACGTCGGTGTCGTAATTGCTGAACTTGCCGAGCTGGCCGCGCTCCATGCCCTGGATCACCGAGCAGATGCGCTCGAAGCCCATGCCGGTATCGACGTGCCTCGCAGGAAGCGGCGTCAGCTTGCCGTCACCCCCGCGGTTGAACTGAATGAAGACCAGGTTCCAGATTTCCATCACCCGGGCATCGCCGGCGTTGACCAGCTTCGCCCCGCTCTTGTCCGGCGTCAGGTCGATGTGAATCTCGCTGCACGGACCGCACGGCCCGGTGTCGCCCATCTCCCAGAAGTTGTCCTTCTTGTTTCCCGGATGCACCCGATCCTTCGGCAGAATCTTCAGCCACAATTCGCGCGCTTCGGTATCCGGCTCCAGCCCCTCGGCCGCGTCGCCCTGAAAGTACGTTGCGTGCAGCCGCTCCGGATCAAGCCCCCACACGTTCGTAAGCAGATCCCACGCCCACGCGATCGCCTCCTTCTTGAAGTAATCGCCGAACGACCAGTTGCCCAGCATCTCAAAAAACGTGTGGTGGTAGGTGTCGTGCCCCACGTCGTCGAGATCGTTGTGCTTACCCCCGGCCCGGATGCACTTCTGCGTGTTGGCCGCCCGCGTCGGCAGCCCCGCCCGCGCCCCCGGCCACCGGTCCACGTCCGGCGCCTGCTGCCCAAGGAAGATCGGCTTGAACTGGTTCATGCCCGCGTTGGTGAACATGAGCGTGGGGTCGTCCACCGGCACGCAGGGCGACGACGGCACGAAGGTGTGGCCGCATTTCTTCTCGAAATACTCGATGAATTCGCGGCGAATTTGTGCGGAGGTTCGCTGGTTCATAGCCCGGCGATTATCACGGGCAAAACCGCGGTTCACAAGGGAGTTGTGTTCGAGCGGGCAATATGGCTCCATCAAGCATGGCGGGAATCGTGCTTCGGCCCGGCCCGCTTTACTCCCCCGCCTCGCGGCCGCCGCGCTCTTCCATCCGCTTGGCCGGCATCGGGGGGATGGCCGAGCCGGCGAAGCCCTTGATCGAGGGTGTGTCCTCGGGCTTCTCGGTCGGGTGGACGGCGAATATTTCCACGCGGACGATGTCCTCGAACGGCAGCGTCACTACAAAGGCACCCACCTTGTACGCCTCGTCGGCCGGCATGCACTCGAAGGTGAGCGTGGTCGTCGCCGGGTGGCCGACGATCTCGCGGATTTCGTACGAGAACCCGTCGCGCAGATAGATGATCGTGCGGGCCTCCAGTTCGCCGAAGAACTTCTTGTACCGCGCTTCCTTGTCGATCTTGTCGGCCGTCAGCTCGGGGAAGCGCACCTTGCAGCAGCGCCGCTTGGCCTCGTTGATGCGCTCGGCATAGGGGCCGTGAAACCACCAGTCGTAATTGAACATGCAAAGTTCCCCGGGGACGAAAATGCTCATAAGATAAAGGCGGGCGACAATTTAGAACCCCGCCCCCGCACTGTCAAACCGACCATGAGCGAACCTCCCGCACAACTCGCCGCCCTCGTGAAAGCGATCGCCGCTGAACTGGGCTTCGAGCGTAGCGGCATCGCCGCCGCCGGCCCGATCCCGCGCGGCGACTTCTTTCGCCGCTGGCTTGCGAACGGCCATGCCGGAACGATGGGCTATCTGCACCGCCACGCCGATTCGCGCGTGGACGTGCGCGCGTGGCTGCCGTGGGCACGCAGCGTCATCGTCGTGGCGCTGAATTACCGGCAGGCCGCGCCGGCCAAACCGGATGACGAACCGCGCGGCCGCGTCGCAATGTACGCCTGGGGCGAAGACTATCACGTCGTGATGCGCGAGAAGCTCCACAAGATGGTGGAGCGGTTGCGGGTGGATTCGCCAGTTGCCGACGCCGCGACACCGCCGCGATTTCAAATCTGCGTCGACACCTCGGCCATCATCGAGCGCGAGCTGGCCATGGCCGCCGGCGTGGGATGGATCGGCAAGAACACGATGGCCATTGACCCGGAGATCGGTTCATACTTTTTTCTCGGCGAGATCATCACGGACCTGGAACTGCAGCCGGACGCGCCGGCGGTTGATCACTGCGGAAGCTGCACGCGCTGCCTGGAGGCCTGCCCAACGCAGGCGTTCCCCGCACCCTACGCGATGGACGCGAGCCGCTGCATCTCGTACCTCACCATCGAGCACCGCAGCGCCATCGACCCGGCGCTGGCTGAGAAGACGGGCGATTGGATCTACGGCTGCGACGTCTGCCAGGACGTCTGCCCTCACAACCACCGGGCCCCCGAAGCGGCCGAGCTGCGCTTCGCCGGCTCGCCCGCCGCGGAAGTTTCCGGCGGCGTCACGCCGGCCGACAGCGCCTTCCCGGGGCTCTCAGTGATCGAAGCCTGGGACGACGCCGCGTACCGCCGCAGCGTCACAGGGAAGGCATCCGACCGCGCGACGCTTGCAATGTGGCAGCGCAACGCCGCCAATGCCCGCGAGAATTTGACGGATTTGTAACAGCGGACCGCACCTCTGTTCATCCATCCACCTCGCAAACAGCCGGCGGCCTGCCCGCTCTGGGCATCACTCTGTGAATTGAGAAATAGATTCAGAATTCAGGAAATTTTTTCATCGGGCCTGGCTGATGTGGCCGGGGGGCAATTTCAACCCTCATTTTTTTTCTCGCGGGTTGAACCGGCTTGAAACGGCCTGAAACGGTTCCAAGATTTAATGTGCCCCGCCGCCGCGCCCGCTCGCGCGGTTATGAACAGGCTTGCTCCGCGCTGCAGTCCTTCGCACTCGGTGAAAAATCGGAAAGTAGGAGCCGGGACGCTGGTCCGCGCCCGAGGCCGTGGTTACGCGATGCCGGCGATGGGCGGGGTTGGGTGGTCTTTGGGCTGTGAATTGTGAAATAGATTGGGAATTGCGGATTTTCCAGTAGCCGTTTTTCGTTCTCGTGCGTCTTCCTGTGGGAGGCCGTGGTTTTCCGCGAGAATGGCGGCACCGGGTCCCGCGAGTTTGCGCGTCTGCGCCGCCGCGGGCGAGAAATCGGTTCGCGGTCGACGTTTATCGGCGGCGATGTGTTTGTTTCGGTGACGATACGCAGCGCACAGGCCTCGTGCGCGTCGACTCAGGAATTTCCTTAGCTGGATTTCTTGAGATTCGATTTGCCAATGCGGCGTCTTGGTGTATTGTTATTGGGTCGCACCTCCCGCCGGAGGAAATCGACGCACCACACAAAGACGAGGCACCGACGACACACTGACGACACACTGACCGTGCGTGTGAGCGTGGTGCGCATCGGTCGCGATGTCCGCTTGAACCGACGCCGAGCGTCGGCCGATGGGCGGTGCGCGCCCGATTGACATGAGCAAGACTTTTGCGTCTCGCGTCACGCGAAGCGGCGGGCGCGGCGAAGCAGGAACAGAATTCGCGACAGCGAGGCACCGGGCGCGCGGATGTAGTGTGAAGGGACGCGATTTATTGCCGCGCACGTGCGTGGCGTGGACAGAGAATGAGCGCGGCGAGAAGCATGAAAAGCGTGGAGGTTTCAGGTACGGGTTGGATACTCCATTCCACCCAACCGGATGCATCGACCGGTCCGGTGGGAAGGAGGTCGCCGGTGTTGCTGGAATCGACGACGTAGCGAAGCTCATAAGGTATGCCAGGATCAAGGATTGCAGAATTTGACATCGTAAGAATCCCCGACGAAGGCTCAAAATAAAGATTTCCGCCGCGGTGTAGATCGAGGAAGACGTCCTGACCCGAGTCCAGGTTCCGGAGCCGCGCGTTGAAGTTGATTCCGACGATGTCGCCGGGGATGTGAGCGTAGGTGAGCGACCCGGAGAGCAGCACATGCAGGGGTTCATCGGCGAGGATGTGCATGCGACCGTCGGACACGGTGCGCATCTCAGGGTCGCGATGGCCGTGCGTCACGGCCGTGTGGAATTGTCCGGTGGCCTCCTCGGTCAGCCAATGGTACGCGAACTGTGACTCGTTGAACGAGTTCGTGAGTTCGGCTCGCGCCGTTTGCGAAAGGGGATTGGAGAGTTCGAAGATGTCAACGCTGTCCGAAATCTGCCCTGCATCGGTCTGCTGCGATAGGCGCGTGCTGAGATTCCACATCGATACGTCGAAGGCCGCCTCCGATTGCCGCATGGGCATGAGGACGATAAGGCAGACGCCGAATGTTACCATTACTACCTGGATGTTACTCACCCTGGGGCTGAAACGGTTCATGATGTGTAATCATACCGGGTGGGCCCCGCAAGTTCAAGAAGGAGATTAGTTTATGAAAAGGTACGCTTTCACAATCTTTCTGGCGTCGGCCTTGGGAATTGCCGGGCTTCCGCCCGCCGCGGGGGCCGGAACATGGCATGACAGTGCCATGCGGACCATGAGCCTTCAATACATTCTCTCAACGGCCCTGGCAGGAACCTGGTACGTCGATGCAAGTCAGGACACCGGTTTTCACAACGGCGCCTCATGGAGCGACTCATTCAAATATTTGCAGGATGCAATCCAGGCAGCGGTCAATGAGGGCAATCCAAACAATGACGATTTGATCAAGGTGGCGGCCGGGACGTACTACGTTGGTGAAACCCGTGCCAATCCGACCCATTCCGACCAAACAAAGTCCTTCATTCTCGGTCCTCGAATGGACATCCGCGGCGGTCTCAATGGCATCAGCGAACTTCCGAACAACGGTGATGGCTTATCATCGAGCCCGACGATTCTAACCGGCGACATCGATGACCACGCGGGAATTCTGGACAGCGGCAACAGCCACATCGTCGTCCGGGCAGGAACCGGAAGCATTCCGGTCACTGAACTCGCATCGCTTGAACGCCTCACTATCGAAGGCGGCTTTAACGACGCTGTGAGTGGGGTAGGTGGCGGTATCCTTGTCCCATCCGGGAGTTCTCCGACTTTTTTGAATTGTACGATCAGAAACAACTTCGTGGCGGATGACAGCTATGGGGGCGGAGTGTTCGTCTTCGGTGATAATACGACTGAAACGCAATTCACCGGCTGCACGATCGAGGAAAACAAAGGGGGGCAAGGCGCCGGCGTCGCCGTTCTCGGCGGCAAGGCCCTCTTCGAGGATTGCGTCATCCAGCTCAACGAGATGACCAGCGAGTCTTTTTCTGAAACAAATCAGGGCGCCGGATTTCTGCTCGTGAGCGCCGACGCGACATTTCTGCGCTGCCAGGTGCTGAACAATTTTTGGAACAAGGATCCTTCGTCGATCATATTCGCCGAGGGGGCGGGCGGGGCGACAAGAGGCGACTCGACGCTGCTCATGAGGGATTGCGTCGTGGCCGGAAACGAACTTCTGGGCGGTCTGTTTTGCGCCTGTTCGGGCGGGGGGCTGGCCGTGGCTAACGCAATGCTGGTCAACTGCGTGATCGACTCCAACCTGATCGATGGGAAATTCGGTTCATACGGCGCCGGCGTGCTGGTTGGTGGAGATGCCCGCATTATCAATTGCGTCGTCCGGGATAACCGGGCGGATGACCCGGATGATGGGCATTTGCACGGGGGCGGCATCGCCTTTCTGGCAAACAGAGAAGAAAGTGAAGTGACAAACGTGCTCTTGCACGGAAATTACGCAGACGGCTATGGGGGTGGGTTGTACGTCCAGGCTGGTTCCGACCCGCTTCCGATCGTCAACGCGACGATCGCGGGAAACAACCATGCAAGATTGACCGCGGGCGGGGTCTATCTGGAATCAGGCGCCTCTTCATCGACCACTTTTACGAATTGCATTCTGTATGGGAATACCGATGGGGCCGTGAACGACGTCTGGCAGGAACAGGTTACCTCCGTGAGTTTCATTCCGCCGGAGATGATCACCTACTCCTGCGTGGAGGACGAAACCAACAGTCCGTTCGGCGGCGCGGGAAATCACAACATCGACGACGATCCGAACTTCGTGGGAACGGGCCCGGCCCCCTTCAAGCTTAGCGGAGTCTCAGCATGTATTAATAACGCCGACTCAGCGGCCGTGCCACTCGATATCGGTGACCTTGACGATGACACCGTGACAACGCGTGCGGGATTGAAGAACCTCGTCGAAGAAATAACGGGAAGGATCGAAGATTTCGTTTGCCTTTCGTGCCACATGTTGTACACTTCATCTTAACTCCGATTTATCGGGCCGCCTGTCCGCCGATGGGCTGGTCAAACTAACCAAGCCAACGTGGTGACACTTCCGCTCGAAGTAGCTGCCGGTTGAGGCTCATGAACGGCGCGCCGCCGGCTGAGAGAAGCGCGCTGGCGCCTCCGTTGCGCACTGCGAGCGGGAACTCGACGGTGAAGTAGCAGGAATGGTTCGCGTGGTGCAAACGCTCATCGATGATTTCCGCAGACGTCCTCACTCGCGGGTTCAGCCCGGCGGGGCCGTCATGATCGGACGCTCCTCCCGGCATTCGGCGAATTCGGACGAGCAAAAGCGGGTAGCGCCGCCGTCACGGGCATTGGGCCGCTCCGAAGCGGTCAACGAGGCGGTGCGCGATCATCAACTCGGCGCCATCGAGTGGCATGAATGCGGGCTGGTTGCGTCGCTCTACCGCATGTGCGACGCGTTGGCCGGTTCGCGCTTCGCAGACGAGGCGCTGGCTTCGGTGTTGATCTGTCCCTCGCGCGCGGGATGCCGCCGCAGCCGCTACCGCACGAAGCGCAACGGCATGGCCATCCGCCACGTCATCGAAGTCAACGTCCCTTGGCTTCAACAGCTTGACGATTTCCAGCGGCTGGTCGCGCTGGCGTATGAGATGCTCCATGCCTGGCAGGCGACGCGCGGCACGCCGCCGGGTGACGGCCGCATTCACAACCGCCAGTTCATCGACAAGGCCGCTGCCGTCGGTTTGGGCGTCGGCGGCCGCCGGCATGAGATCAAGGGTGTGAGCGAGCCGTTCTTCGACGCCTGCCGCGCAGCGGGAATCGCGGTGCCCTCAAAGCTGGCGGAGCGACTTCCGTTGCCGGCACCGGCGAAAGCCGGCGGCAATCGATGGAGACGTTGGTCCTGCGGCTGCCAGAGTATTTACCACGGAGGTCGTAATGCTCTCGGTGCCAGGTGCAATCGGTGCGGCAACGAATTCAGCCCAACCGGGATCAAAAAGGAATCGGAGGACCCATATCCGAATTCTCTGTGTGAAAGAGAAATTCGATGCATGGAGTCCTGATTCTCTGTGTGGCGGAGAAATGGCGTTACCGGTTCCGTACAGGAGAAAAGAAGTGAAACATGCCGGATACTGCGAGCCATGCATCAGCCGCGCTTTCGCCGGTAGATAAGGGCGGCCGCGAAGGGCAAAAGATGGGCGCAGACGGACGGTTCCGGAATTGCAGTGAGGGTGAACGAAAGTCCACCATCGGCCGTCCCCACGGCGCTGGTGCCGGTGCCGATGGCATCGGAAAGGCGAAAAAGATAGGTGATGCGGAAGGAATGATCGGCGGGCAGGATGGCGCTTGTGCTGGTCGAAAACGATCCGTTGGGGGGCTGGAGCATTCCTGGACCGCCGACCGCTCCATCACAGAAATAACAAACTTGTGGCGTCACGGATCGATCAACAACCTGAATGCCGTAACCGGCAGTGAATTCCGGGCCGAGGCCTTGGTAGGTGTAGAAAGCGGAAAGATCGATAAGCAAGTCGGATGAGGAGTGAAAGATGATGGAGCCAGAGGACGCCGCATAGGCGCTGTGAGTGGGAACATCACGCAGGGAGTGGGTGGCCTCGATGAGGAAATAACCGAAGGACGAGTCCCAGGACAAGTCGTGTGAGGTGGTCGCGGCACCGACAGGGAGACTTGTTTGATGCGTTACCAAATAAGGGTTCTGAACAGTGTCGGTACCCTCGCTGTCATTTTGATTCGTGGAAGAGTCGCTCACGCCCGTGGAGAGAACCCAGAGGTCAACCGTGATTTCACTGGCCTGAATCGAACTTGAACAGGACAACAAGCCGCCTGCTATTAGCTGCAGGGTGCGTCCTATAAACGGAGTTTTCGCTTCTTTTCGCATCGAACTCGTCTTCCCTCATTCTATCGAACCGCGCGTCGCGGCTCAACGGAAGCGGGACAACATGCGAAGAATTGGAGGATTGCATTATGTGTCGGTGTCAAAAACATCTGTACTGTCTCGCCATCGTGGGCATCCTGTGTGCCAGCTCACAGGTCGCTGATGCGGCCATCCTACGCGTTGATCCCGCCGCCACGGGCACGGGCGACGGTTCATCGTGGCCCAACGCGATTACTTCGCTTCCTGCTGCATTAGCGGCATCATCCTTCGGGGATCAAATCTGGCTGATCGCCGAAGAATACTCGCCCGGGCCAAACCCTGGCGATTTCTTCGACCTAAAGGCTGGCCGTCAGATCTATGGTGGCTTTTCTGGCGGGGAGACGTCGCTTGCGCAGCGGAATCCTGACCCAACCGAGAACGGTTGCGTTCTCGTCGGGTCGGGCACAAACAACGTGATCGTCAAGGGAGCTATCGGAGCAACCTTCCAGAACACGACTCTCGACGGCTTCACCCTGGAATATGCCGCGGCTAACGCCATCGTCTGCGGCAACGGAGGCGACCCCAGCAGCCCGACTCTGCGCAACCTGCGGGTGAGATTCAACGACACGCCGAACGACGGGGCCGCGCTCCTGATCAGGGACGGCTCGATTCCGATCGTGGAAGACTGTCGCTTTGAGGTTAACGGTGGAGAAGCCAACGGCGGGGCCGTGGCCTGCGTTGACGTTCCGAGCCCGGGAATGGAGTTTAACCGGTGCAAGTTCATTGAAAACATCTGCGGTGCGCAGGGCACCTGCTGCCACCTTGGCGGCGCCGTCTATTGCAGCTCCTCCGTCGTTGCGTTCAATGATTGCGATTTTTTCACCAATAGAGCCACCTTCGCCGGCCAAGGCGGGGCGGCGTATTTCGCCAATGGTTCAAGCGCCACCTTGCGCCGGTGTACGTTTGATGATAATTCCGCCGACGAGGGCGGTGCGCTGCGATTCGTTGGATCTGATGGGTTCATCGTTCGGTGCTCGTTCATCGGAAACTCGGCAAACGGCTCCGGTTCAACCGGAAACGGCGGCGCATTCTCATTCAGCGGTGCGTCCTCGGTGACGATTTACAATACCGGTTTCATCGGAAACTTCGCAACCTCAGAAGGGGGCGCGATCTACAACGAACGAGCCGAAACGCTATACATCATGAACGGGCTTTTCGCGCTCAATTCCTGCGCGACCAACGGAGGGGCCATTAATCTCTTCGCCGGCGACGCAGCGACCATCATCAATTCGACGTTTTCCGACAACACCGCCGTACAGGAAGCAGGCGGACTCTTCGCCGACACGTTTGTTCCCAGCAACAGCGTGATTGTTCAAAACAGCATTTTCTGGAACAACGAAGATGGCGCTTCCGGCAGCGGCGATCAGGAAGTCGTCGATGCCCAGCTCCAGAGCGAAAACGCCAACGTGATCAGCGTGGAGTACTCGTGCATCGAGGATTCGAACCCAAATGATTCGTCGATACCGTTCGGCGGCGCGGCCGATCATAACATCGACGACGATCCCGAATTCAGCAATCCGGCGACGAACAACTATCGGCTGACGATTGATTCGGAGTGCATTAACAACGCGGCCGATGAGCTTGTGGCGGATGATGATTTGGACGTCGACGGTGACAATGACACGGGCGAGAAAACGCCGCTGGACCTCGACCTGCTGGACCGCTTCTTCTGCATCGTGGACATGGGCGCCTACGAGTTCCAGGACTGCGATGGCGACGGAACTGACGACGCCGCGCAGATCGAGGCCTGCGACGCCGATCCCGAATGCGAGGACCTGGACGCGGACGACAACGGCATCCTCGACTTCTGCGAGCCGCTGATCACCGATCCGAATGAACTGGCCCGGAACCCGATCGCGATCTTCCCCCTCCAGCCGGTCAGCATCTCCGATCTGCAACACGATCAAGGCTGGGCAATCGCCGGATCGGCGACCGACAGTCTGCTCACCAATGCCGGCGCAGTGTACTTCTACCGCACCGATGGACAATACTGGTACGGCCCGACGCGAAAAACCTCCTCCAACTCGCAATCATTCAACAAATTTGGCTTGACGGTCGGAATCAGCGGCGGATGGGCTGTGGCCGGCGCCCCCGGCGCGGACAGCGAAACCGGCGAGGCCAATGTTTTCAAGCTGAACACCGCCAACAACACCTGGAGCGAGTTTGGCGACCTGCTGGAATCGGCGACGGGCTTATACGTGGGCCAAACCGTCGCCATTCACGGCGACGTGATCGCGGTGGCCGGCGCGTCCGACAGCGCGGTCAGCGGCTCGAGCAGCGGGCTGGTCTATGTTTATCGTTACAACGCGACCGCCCAGGAGTGGCAACAGGAAGTCACCCTGATCCCATCCGACACCAACGCCCTGTATTTCGGCATCTCGCTGGCGGTAAGCGGCGACTGGATCGCCGTGGGATACAGCACCGACGAGAACGGACCGCCGGCCGGCGTCGAGATGTTCCATTACGACGGCACCGAGTGGGACGCGGATGGCCTGCTAGACTACCCCGGCCTGCCCGACCAGGATGAAAGCGGCTTCGGCGTGTCGCTGGCGATGGATGAGGATCTGCTCGTCGCCGGTTCGGTCGGATATGCCGACGGCGACGGAAACGGCGAAGCCTATGTTTATTTCCTGGATGGAGCGTGGACCCATGTCGAGACGTTGAACGTGGAGGGCGTGGGCGCGGACGATCTATTCGGCCTCGACGTTGACATCTGGAAGAACACGGTGGTGGGAGGCGCGATCGTGCTGGTCGGCGCGTCGGCGCAGGAGTCGAACAATTCCGGCGCGGCCTACGTCTTCCTGCTCAACGAGTGCTTCGACGAAACCCTGAGCCACGAACTGCAGCCCACCTCGCCAACGTCCAACGCACGGTTTGGCCACCTACTCTCACAGTTCAGCATCGAGGGGCTGATCCTCGAGCCGCGGGCCGGTTCGACAGACAGACTCTACGAATATTCGGTACTCTGGCC
>DATMEE010000358.1:0-24137 GCA_035557035.1 Phycisphaerae bacterium | reverse complement strand
GAAATTCCGGCCCTCATCTTATTTTGTTAAGGAGATGCAACCATGAGAACGCGCATCGGTCATTGCCGTTGGGCCTGCTGTCTTGTGTTTTTCGCTTCAGTGCAGATGCCGGGCGCCCAAGACGCATGGGCGGACGACGAGCCGACGGCTCAGCAGCTTTCCGCCGAGGTGCGCAAGGCCTACGACGCCGGCGACTTCAAGAAGGCCCTGGAGGGATCCGAGAAGCTGCACAAGCTGGCGCCCGACGATCCGCTGCCGATGTACAACATCGCCTGCATGCACGCGCGGTTGGCTGACAAGGCGAAGGCATACGAGTGGCTGGAGCGCGCGGTCGACGCGGGCTATTCCGATCACGTCTACCTGTTGAACGACGCCGATTTCACCACCCTCTGGGGCGAGAAACGCTTCCGCGGAATCGTCGAGAATATTCGCAAGCGAAATCCGGGAAGGTCCGAACCCACCGGCAAGGCCGCCGACAAGAAAGAGCCGAAGGCCTTCGACGAGAAACTCCCAAAGGTGCCAGCCCTGTCGCCCGAGGAGCACGGCCGCAAGATCGGCGAGTTGACGCAGGAGCTGATCAAGGTCTCCAATGCAAAAGAGCGGGACAAGGCGCTGGACATCTCGCTGGAGGCGCTCGCCCATGCCAAGGCGCTCGAAAAGGCGATCGGAAAGAGGGCGGCCAATGTCGTGGGTTTGACCCACTATAACGTCGCTTGCATGACATCCTTGAAGAAAGAAATCGACCGCGCGTTCTGGCACTTGAATAAGGCCGTGGACGTGAAGGGGTGGGATCCGGAGGAGCTTCGTACGCAGATGGACGGCGACAGCGACCTCGATCCGCTGCGCAAGGACGCCCGGTTTGAAAAGGTGATGAAGAAAGTCGACCAGCAGATCAAGGAAGCCACCCAAGACACGGACGAGTCAGACGCCGACGCCAAGCCCGGCGACGAGAAAGATCAGAAGCCCGCCGCTGAGGACGACAAAGCAGACAAACCGGCGGACGAAAAACCCGATCGCCCGAAGCGCGACCTCTCGGCCATGTCGCAGGACGAGCGCGTCGCCCGTTTTGAGGAACTCACGTCCCTGCTGATGAAGACCGCGCAGGCCGGCGATTACAAGAAGGCGCTGGAACACTCTCTTGAGGCCTTCGAGATGGTTCCCAACTCGCTTGCCGAATACAACGTGGCCTGCATGTACTCCCTGAACAAGAATGCCGACGCGGCGTTCCGGCACCTGTTCAATTCACTCAATGCCGGCGGAATCCGCGGGGACCCGGTGCGGCAGTTGAAGGGCGACACCGACCTGAACTATCTCCACGACGATCCGCGCTGGAACGATGCCATCGCAAAGGCACAGAAGTTGCTCGACGAAAAGAAGGCCCTGCCCAAGGACAAGGAAGTCGAGTTTCAGCACAGCGTGACGCTGCCGCCAAACCACGAAAAATCGAAGCCCGCCCCGCTCATCGTGGCGCTGCACCATTTTCACGGCAACATGGATGCGACGGCCGAGCGTTGGAAGCAGGCCGCCGCCGACGTGGGCGCCGTCCTGCTGACCCCGCAGGGCACGCTCGAGGCCGGCGAGGGCAGCGGATCGTATCAATGGGGCGATGACTTCGCGAAGATCGAACGTAACGTGATGAGCGCAATCAACAACGTCATGGATGAGCACGCGATTGACGACGAGCGCGTCGTGATCGTCGGATTCGGTCAGGGCGCCGGCGCCGCCGTCGCCGTCGCGCTGCGAAACCCCGAGGCCTTTCGCGGCGCCGTCTTGATTGGCGGCGTGATTCCCGCGGAAATCACTTCGCCTGCTTCTGGTGCAAGCCTCGCGTCACTGCGACTCTGCTTCATCGTCGGGAGCGAAGACAATTCCCAGGTGGTCAAGGCCAATCAAGCGGCCGCGAAAATGCTGCAAGACAAAGGCGCGGCGGTGCGCGTTGACCTGTTGGCCGGACAGGGGCCGGGGTTTCCGGAGAACGGAGAAGAGCGGCAGATCGAGTCTCTCCGATATGTATTGAAGTCGTGACCGTCGGCGACAAATTGAAATATTTCGCGGCCTCGGCTATGATTCGAATCGTTATCGAACAATGCTCTCCAAGGTTCCGTACAGGGTGTAAATGCAAACACTGATGTCCAAGCGGTCCTCCGGCACATTCCTGCAACGGTCGGCATATCTCCTGCTGAGCGTCATCTTTTGCGTGGCCGGCGCGCCGAACCTGACGGTTCCCGGATTATCCCCCAACGAGCGGGCCGAGCACGAATCGAAGCCGCCCCAGGTTGAGGAAGAAGTTCGGACCGAAATTGCCCTGCCGGAATCCCAGCGATCCCGCTCGAACCGCGAAAACGGCGCGGCGTCGCACGCGTCCTCCATGTCGCATACCCCGCAGGCCGGCACGCATTTGCCGACACGCGGCGGCGTGAGCCACCGCCGGGTGCTCGACAAACAAAACGGTCTGGGCGCGTTTTTGCGCGTTTGATCCCCTCGCAGCGCGTATCCGCGCATTGATTTCCAGCTTCTTTGACTCGCGTACTGACCGGGGGCTTTCCCGGCCCGCTCGCCGTCACCATCGTCTTATTACAAAACAGCCCGCACCTCAGCGGCAGACTCCGACCCGACAACTTCGGATCGGCTGTCGCGCCGCGAGCGACGGGCTTGCATCGAACGGGAGGTTCACATGCAGAAACTCATGCAGGGAATTCATAGTTTTCAAACGGAAGTCTTTGGAACGCAGCGCAAATTGTTCGAGCGGCTCGCCAAGGGCCAGGAGCCGATCGCCCTCTTCATTACCTGCTCGGACTCGCGCATCAATCCCAATCTCATCACGCAAACCCAGCCCGGCGACCTCTTCATCATACGCAACGCCGGCAACATCATTCCTCCGTATGCCGGCAGCGCAAGCAGCGGTGAGGCCGCCACGATCGAGTTCGCCATCGCCAATCTCGGCGTGAAGGATGTCATCGTCTGCGGCCATTCCCAATGCGGCGCGATGAAAGTGATACACCATCCCGAGCGCCTCACCGACATGCCCGCGATGAAGAGCTGGCTGGTCAATGCAGAATCAACCCGGCGGATCATGGTGGAAAAGTACAAGGACCTGTCGGAACCGGAGTTTCTGACCGCGACGGTCGAGGAAAACGTGCTCGTTCAGCTTGAGAACCTCCGCACCCATCCGACCGTCTCGGCGCGGATCGCCTCGGGTCAACTCAACCTTCATGGCTGGGTGTACAAGATCGAAACCGGCGAGGTTTTCGCGTTCAATCCGCACGAAGGCCAGTATTTTCCGCTCTCGAAAAAGCCGCCGACGCCGGCCTTTCCGGATATTCGACTGCGGGCGGAATCGGTCATTTGACATGCGATGCGTCGACGGCGCGGTCCTTTCGCGCCCGGCGACAGACGCTCGTGCGCTAACGTAATTCCACTCTCTGAAGTTTGTTTCCTGGATGGCGATCCCATGCCCGTCGCCCCCCGACGCGGGGCTGGGGCGCCGTCAATTTCAACATAAAGGGAAAGCCATGAAAGATAAGCATATTCCATATTCGATCGACAAATCCAAAACCACAACACAGTCCGATGAGACTTTCGGTCAGCGCTTACGGTTCTTTTTCACACCGCTCGACGGCAGATTTGAAGATTTACGAAAGGGCTCCATCGCGCTGAACATCACCCGCGATTTCACCGCCGGCCTGATCGTCGCCATGGTCGCCATCCCGCTGGCGATGGGTTTGGCGATGGCCTCCGGCTTGCCCCCGGAGATGGGCATCGTCGGCGGCGCCGTGGCCGGGCTGATCGGCGCGCTGTTCGGCGGCTCGAAATATCAGGTGTATGGCCCGACCGCGGCGTTCATTCCCGTCATCCTGGGGATTACCACGAGGTACGAAGGATACGACTTTTTGATCTGGTGCGGCCTGATTTCGGGCGTCATCCTGATGATCATGGGCATGGCCCGGCTCGGCCGGATCGTCGCGCTGGTTCCGAATTCGATCGTCGTCGGTTTCACGATCGGCATTGCCGTGGTCATCGCGCTGTCCCAGGTCGAGCAGGTTCTGGGCATCAAGTCAAAGCTCGGCTACGGCTTCGTCACCAAGATGCAGGGTATCTATTCGCACTTCGGCGAGATAAACCTTTATGCCGTCATCATCGCGGCCATGACTTTCTTCGTCACGAAATTTCTCCTGCGGATCTCCAAATTCATTCCCGCGCCTTTGATCGCCGTCGGGCTCGCCACCGCCCTGGCCGGGTGGCTGTGGGCTGGTGAAGGGCTTGTGCTTGTGCAGGACAAGTACGGAGAGATTCCGCGCAATTTGCTTAAGGTCACGCTTCCGGGGTTTCTTGAATTGACCCCCGGCATCATTTTCGACCTGGTCTATTTCGTGATTGCGATCGTCTTCGTCTCCGGCGTGGAGAGCCTGCTGTGTTCGCGCATGGCCGATCGCCTCGCCGACAATCGCGGCATTCCCTACAATCCCAACAAGGAGCTGTGGGGCCAGGGCTGGGTGCAGGTGATTGTCGTTCTACTGAACGGATTTCCGCACACCGGCGCGTTGGCTCGCACCGCGACCAACATCAAGGTTGGGGCGGTCTCGCCGCTGGCGGGAGTATTCAAATTCGCCCTGAAGCTGCTCCTGGCCGTCTTTCTTGCGAAATGGCTGGAAATCGTGCCGATGGCCTGCATCGGCGGCATCCTGATGTTCGTGGCGTTCAACATGGTCAAGCCCGCCGAAATTCGCGAAGTCTGGCAGCACAATCGCTTTCATGCGGGGATGATGGTGTACACCGCCGTCATGGTCGCGGTGACGGATTTCCTCGTCGGCGTGCTGACAGCGCTCGCCCTGTATGGGATCCTGCACCGCTTCCTGGATCGACCCGGACCGAGCGTCGAAAAGTCACTTCCACTCGAGGAAATCGTCGTGAAACACCCCGCTCATTCCTCAAGCGTCAAGGCGAGAGAGGAGAGCTTCTCATCATGATTCCCTTTCTTCGTCCAATGGTCGCGCTCTCGCTCACCGAGTCCGATGACGGTTTGGTGCGCTACGCATCGATCGCCACGGCGCTGGGGGCGTTCGATGAAATTCGCTTCGTTCACGTCATGGAATCTCCGCACACCGATCCCAGTTCCGCCGAGAAAGACCGTGTCCGCGCCCAAATGAGCATCCAGGCCCGCGCATCATTCGACGGACTCGGCGCCAAGGCGGTGTTTGACGTCGTACATGGACCACGATTGGATCAGTTGCTCGCCGCGGCCGTCCGCAATCGCTGCGACGTCATTATCCTGGGACATCGCCGCGAGCGAAGCGGAAGCCGCTCCCTTGCCCGCCGGCTGGCGATGGTCGCGCCATGCTCCGTCTGGCTCGTGCCCGAAGGATCGCCGGCCACGATTGACTCCATTCTGGTTCCGGTCGATTACTCGGCTCACAGTGCCGACGCCATGTCAGCGGCGGCCGCCCTGGCTGCCGCTCGCGGACTAAAGCAATGCACCGCCTTACACGTTTTCTTCGACCCTTCCACCGTCCGCTACCCTGAGCACATCGAGGAAATTCGACGGCGCGAACAGACCCATTTCGATGCATTTCTTGAAAAAACGGACCGTCACGGGGTTGAGATCGTGACGGCCATTGAAGAGAGCACCCGTCCGACAGAGGCCATTCGCCGCGTCGCCGCGCGTATCGGATCCGATCTGATCGTCATGAATACCCGAGGCCGGAGCCGGGCTTCCGCGATCTTGCTTGGCAGTATCACCTCGAAGGCGATGGAAGAGACGACAATCCCCTTGTTGGCGGTGAAGCACTTTGGAAGTCGAATGTCGGTGCTGGACGCTCTGTTGCATCATCGACACTGGGAAGAAGGAAGTCCGAAGACGAACTGACCAGGGATTGGTCCCGGTTCAACGGGCATGAAGCATGACCGCCTCGATCGCAGAATTGACACGGGTTGCGGTTCATGTCGGACCCAACCGCGTGCGCCTTTGCCGGATCGATGGCGTGAATGCAAGAGCGTGCGTTGTATCCCTCGCTCACCCGCGCGACGCCTGGCCGCACTGGATCGCCCAACTGGGCGTCGACTCGCCGCATGAGGTCGTCTTCCGCGTCACTCATCCTGCATGGCAGGAGGAGTGCGGTGCCGGAGCGGCGCTTCGTTGGGGGCGCGCGGCGGGCGCCAGAGGATTGCGGCACATGGGGACTTCTCCCATCTCCGATCCTGGTTTGGCGGCCGCGCGTCATCTGGCCAACCGGACTCAATGGACGTCGCTGGTCAGCGTCGAGCGCGATGATCAAGCCTGGCGCGCGGCACTGCAGGACCGGCGAGGCGATATCGTTGAATTCCTGCAATGGCAGGTCGACGAGTTCTCGGAGCCGATCCGCGCCGCCACCAGGCGCCTCTTCGACGTAGACTCCGCGGCTACGAGCGGCGGCCAATGCGGCCTCGTGTGCCTCGGCGATAGTGCGAATGACTGGGGTCCTTTGCTCGCTGAGGCAATCGGAACTCCGGAAACACTCATTCCCGAGCACCCTGAGTCCTGGCCGCTTCTTGGAATGTTCCTTTCACCCATCCTGTTGGAATTCATCACTGTCGTACCAGAGCGAGCGAGTATCGCAGACCTCCGTGCGGCGTTCGCGAGGCTGATGGACGAAGCGAGTGACGCCATCACGCGGGAAGGGTTCGACCTGGACGACGCCGATTGCACGCGGCATGTTCGATTCAGGAATGGAGGCGGCGAACAAAGTGAAATGCAGTTTGAGAAACTGGTCAACCCGGCGATGGGAAGTTCTCCGCGAGAAGATCATTCACCTGGCTGCGGCGGAGAAATCGCATCAATGAATTTGAATGCCGCCGCTATCGAGTCGGTCATCGTGCGGGCCGTTATCCATCCGGCCGCGCCCGATTGGCCGGTCGACATCGCCCCGCCGCTGCGATGAGTCGATCAATCGCGTTCGAGGATCACTTTTCCAGCCTTGATCACCTTCGACACGGGATTCACGCCGACCTGATAGGCCCAGTGATTCAGCGAGGGCAAATCGAGCACGAGCAGATCCGCCTGGTGCCCGACGGAGATGGCGCCCAGTCGATCCTCCCGTTGCAGCGCCGCGGCGGCGTTGGCGGTGCAGGCGACAAGGCACTCCATCGGCGTCATGCGCAGCTTCGTCGCGGCGATGGACATGATCAGCGGCAGCGATTCGATCATGCACGAGCCGGGGTTGCAATCGGTCGCCAACGCCAGAGAAAGGCCCGCGTCGATCATGCGCCGCGCAGGCGCCACATCACTGTTCAGGAAAAATGAGCAGCCCGGCAGCACGACCGGAATCGTGTTCGAGTTTTTCAGCGCCGCGATTGTTTCTTCATCGACGCGCTCAAGATGATCGGCCGAGGCCGCGCGTTGCTCGACCGCCATCTTGGTAGCGCCGGTGAAAGTGATCTGCTCGGAATGGATCTTCGGCGTCATGCCAAAGTGCTTGCACCGACCCAGATAGCGCCGCGATTGCTCGACTGTGAAGGCGCCCCGCTCGCAGAAGACATCGGCGAACTCCGCCAGCCCTCCGTCGCGGATTTCCGCAAACATCGCTTCATCAGTGATGGCGTCGATGAATTCGTCTGGACGGCCTTCGAATTCCGGCGGCACCGTGTGCGCTCCGAGAAATGTTGATACGATCTCAATCGCCGTCCGGCCCGCCAGCCCGCGGATCGCCCGCAGCATTTTCAATTCGTGCTCCGGCGACAGGCCGTAACCCGATTTGACTTCAACCGTCGTCGCCCCCCACTCGATCATCCGGTTCAACCGCGGCAGCGACTGCTCGACAAGTTCCTCGATGGAAGCAGCACGCAGCTTTCGCATCGAGTCGCGAATGCCCCCGCCGGCTTCCAGAATCTCGAGATAGGTCGCTCCCTCGATGCGGCGCACGAATTCATCGGCCCGCGCCCCGGCAAAAACGACGTGCGTGTGACAGTCGATCAGGCCGGGAACCACGATGCCGCCTTTGGCATCGATGATCGATTCGTATGGACCGGCGGGAACATCTCCTGCCTTTCCAAACCAGGCGATTCGCCCGGCATCGAGGAGGAGCGCGGCGTTTTCCAGAATGGACACACTCCGCATGGCCGCGCCGCGCAGCGGTCCCGGTGGAACAACAATCAGTTGCGAGATGTTGTCGAGAACAATCGTCATTCGACGCATCGATTGATTGGAGGTCTGACCGAGAGTCTTGCCTGGGCGATGTGAATTCCGCACGGGCCCGCGATGAAGGCGCGTTGAACGCCTTCCGCTACGGCATTACGCCGCCCTGACTGGTTAATCCTCTCGCGGTGCCTGGTCCGTCAACTGCTTCTCAAAAATGATCAGATTGTCCTGCCGGTCGGAATCCCAGCGCATGCCGACAATGTTGAAATTCATCTCGATCGCCATGTGCAGAATCGCCCGGTGGGCGTTGTGGCACTCCATGCGGATGGACTCGTAACCATGCTCGGCGGCCCAGGCGCTCTGGGCCTCGTGCAACTGAGCCGCGATGCCCTCGCGGCGAACCTCCGACTGCACGCCAAGCAGCCATCCAAAAAAAACGGTCGGCTTTAATTCAAAGCCCGTCGAAAACCCGACGGGCCGCCCATCCAGATTGGCGAGCAGCAAAAGCGGGTTGTAGCGGCCGAGCAATCGTCGTCGAAAGAACTCGACGTTTCGCGGCGGGCGGAAAATCTCGTTGTAGAGATCCGCGATCAAGGGCAATTCGCCGGGACCGACGATCACGACTTCGGAATTGGCCATGCCACAGAACTCCACCAACGTCCGAGCGACCCGGACTTTCAACGTGACCGCTGGACGCGCCACACGAACTAAGAATAGCGGCAAAGAAAAGAGCGGCCAAGAAACCAATCTGGCCGCTCTCAAATTCATATTTCGTATTATCGCAGCGCGTCAGCCCGGATGCGGCAGCGTCCCGCCCGTCAGGCCGCCGGTCGGAAGTTCCGGCGCCGGCGGCTGCGCGACGATCTTCGGCGCTCGCGGCGGCGCTTCGTCCGCCAGCAGACCCGACAGCGTCGGCTTCGACAGCGGCTCGCCGCGACAGAGCTTGGCCACTTCCTCCGCGTCGAGCGTCTCGTGCTTCAAGAGCGCCTGGGCCACCGATTCAACCTTGTCCCAGTTCTCCCCGAGCAGTTTCTTCGCGTCGGTGAAGGCCTCTTCGCACAGGCGGCGAACCTCTTCGTCGATCAGCCGGCCGGTGTCGTCCGAATAAGGCTTGTCGTTGAAGCCCCATTCGTTGGCGTCCATCGCGGCGTAGCGCACGAAGCCGAGCCGGTCGCTCATGCCCCATTCAAGAATCATGGCGCGGGCGATGCGGGTGGCCTGCTCGATGTCCATCGCGGCGCCGCTGCTGATGTCGTTGGAGTGTCGCTGCTCGGCCAGGCGCCCGCCGCAGAGAACCCGCATCGTGGCGCGCAACCACCGCAGGGCATAACCGTAGCGATCCTTCTCCGGCAGCGACATCGTCGAGCCCAGCGACTTGCCGCGCGGAATGATCGTCACTTTGTGCAGCGGATCGGCGTCCGGCATCAGCACTTGCAGCACCGCATGGCCCGCTTCGTGATACGCCGTCGCCACGCGCTCGCGCTCCTCGATCGTGCGGCTCTTGTTCGACCGGCCGTAGCGAACCTTGTCGCGCGCCTCCTCCAGGTCTTCCATGTCGACCATGTCCTTGTCGACCATGGTCGCAAGAATCGCGGACTCGTTGATGATCGCGGCCAGCTCCGCCCCGCTGAACATCGGCGTGCCCCGGGCGACCTTCATCAGATCGACGTCGGGCGAAATCTTAATCTTGCGGGCGTGAACCTTGAGAATCTCGAGCCGCCCCTTGAGGTCCGGCAGCGAGACGTACACCTGCCGATCGAAGCGACCCGGCCGCGTCAGGGCTGGATCGAGAATGTCGGAGCGATTCGTCGCGGCGATGACGATGACCTGATCCGACGTGTCAAAGCCGTCCATCTCGACAAGAATCGCATTCAGCGTCTGCTCACGCTCGTCATGTCCGCCGCCGCCATAAGCCGTGCCGCGCCGGCGGCCCACGGCGTCGATTTCATCGAGGAAGATGATGCACGGCGAGTTCTCCTTGGCGCTCTTGAACAAGTCGCGCACGCGCGAGGCGCCCACGCCCACGAACATTTCCACAAAGTCCGCACCGCTGATCGAGAAAAATGGCACATCGGCCTCGCCCGCCATCGCCTTGGCCAGCAGCGTCTTGCCGCAGCCCGGCTCGCCGATCAACAACACGCCGCGCGGAATCCGACCGCCCAATCGCTGAAACTTCTTCGGGTTCTTCAGAAACTCGATGATCTCGGCGACTTCTTCCTTGGCCTCATCAACGCCCGCCACGTCCTTGAACGTGATGTTGGTCAGCTCCTTGTTGCTGACGCGGTGGCGCGACCGCCCGAAATTTCCGAGCATCCCCGCGCCGCCCGCCGACGAGCGCAACTGCCGGAACACAAAAAACCAGATGAATCCAAGAATCAGCAGCCACGGCACGATGCCCAGCAGCATCGTGATGTACGGCTCGTTGCTGCGCTCATATTTGATCGTGGTATTGGGGCAACGCGCCATGAGCTTGTCCACCAGCTCCGGCACCCCCGTCATGGTGTTGTATTCGACCCGGAATTCGCGCGGGGCATTGCGCCGCGCCTGGCTGCCCTGCACGTCGTCACGAAACTTCCCGAGGATGGCGTCGTCGCGGACCGTGATCTCCGAAAAATCATCCAACGCGGCGCGCTTCCAGAACTCATCGATACTGAGCGCCTTGCGCGGGGTATAGCCCTGCATGACGACCATCACGATCATCAATGCGATCAGCCCGAAGCCGATCCAGCTCATCGCCCCGCCGGTCAGCTTCCGGCGCGGACCCGGCCGGCCCGGCTCCTTGCCGTTGCTCTGCGGTTCATTGGGAGGGCCTGATTCAGGCATTCAAACTCCAGTCCTATAAACTTCACGAAAACAGAAGGTTGCCGCGTGCAAACGCCCGCGGTTCCGCGTCCATACGGTATCGGATTATAGCGGCGCCGCCGACATTACCAGTTGTCAGATTCCAGCTCTTCTACGATCCGTTCGGCCATCCGATCGCAGGCCCGCTGCATGGCGTGATAAAAATCTTCCCCCACGGGGCGAATGTAATCGACTGTCTGCACGAATCTTGGGCGATCCACCAGCACTTCGCCGGTCCGCAGGTCCTTCCACTGGAAGCTGACCACCAGCGTGGCGGCCGTCTCCCGGGGGCGAACCTCCTGGAAATCCCGCCCTAAGGTGCCCTGTCGGACCTCCTTCACTTCGCCGGTTAGGAGCGTGTCGGCCTGCTGCTTCTTGGCCAGCTTGAAGGGCGTCTCGATCTCGATCCGCTTGGCGACCGCCTCCGTCAGTTGCAGCTCCAGATCGCGCCGGAATTCGCGCGACCCAAAAATGTCGACCGCGACCGACTGAATGCGGTCGTTCTTTGCGTTGGTCGTGCGGAAATGGGCATCGCGATCAGTACTGTAGCCGCAGCCGGAGAGGGCCTGAATCGAGATGAGCACCCAACCGAGCGCGCCGACCTCACTGCCCCTTATTCTCGTGACTCCGATTCGCCCAATCGCCATATCAAAAAATCCACCGGCAATCGCTTCGCCGACGTCCAGGTATTTGCGTTCGTCGGCGATTATAACGACCAAGCCCGGTCGAGCAACGAGCTTCGAGACGACGCTCGCCTCGCTACTTCCGCGTCGCGTAAAACAGATCGTACGACATCAGCCGGCACCGCAACAGCCATTCGACGAAGCGAAGATAAAAGAAACGCCCCCGAAATCCCTCGGCCGCCTTCCACCCCATTTTTTCCATCGTCGTCAACCCGCTGTGCAGCGAATTGGAGGCGCCCTGGGTGACGTCCTCGTGCCGATTCACCGTAAAGCCGTGCGATTCGAAGGCCGACAGATACTCCCGGGGCGACCACAGATGGGCGTGCGTGCTGAACTGCCCCGCGACCTTATCGAGAAGCTCAAAAAAACCGAAGAGTCTTCGCCACTTCGTGCAGATGTCGCCCAGGCACAAAACCCCGCCGGGCCGTAGCACACGATGGCACTCCGCGATGAACTTGTTCTTGTCCGCGTAGTGCAGCGCCGACTCGAGGTTGAAAATGACGTCCACCGACGCCTCTGGCAACGGCAAATGGTGGGCATCGCCCTGCACAAAAATCGGCCGGGACGGCGTGTCCGACCAGCGCTCCTGGGCGACGCGCACGCTCGAAGGACAGAACTCAAGGCCGATCTGCCGCGCCGGCCGGTAGCGCTCGAAGATCCAGCCGCTCGGTCCGCCGATGCCGCAGCCGACGTCCAGCACCGTGCTCTCCGGCGTGATCGGCGCGTTGCCCAGCAGTCGCCAAACCAAGTCCTTTTGATGTTGGTCAAACGAGCCCGCATCGCGATTTTCCGCGTAGCCCGCGTTATAGCCCAACAACCCGTGCATGCGCGCCAAGCGAAGGTTGGGCTCGTAAAAGGCATGAAGACGTTCTTGGGTCATGTGCAAGCACCCGCGGGGGTCTCACTCAGATCGCGATGGCTGCTCAGGAAACATTCCTTCTCATACGCACCTCAGGCGACATGCGCGAAAACGAGATCAGCGGGCCTGTCATTCACAATTGTATTTTAGACCTGTGGATCCGAATGACCAAGATCGCCTGCCGCCGACATCGGCATCACAATGCTGAAGCAGGCCCCGCGCCCCGGCGGTGAGCAGGCCGACAACTCGCCACCGTGCTCGCGGATGATCTGCCGCGCCAGCGTGAGGCCGAGGCCCGTGCCGCCCTTCTTGGTCGAGAAATACGCCTCGAACAGGCGGGCCATGTGCTCGGGCGCGATGCCCGCGCCGCTGTCTTCGATGTCGAGCTGCGCGGCACCCCCCTCCGTGCGACCAACCCGCACCGACAGCCGCCCGCCCGGCCGTGTCGCCTGCTGGGCATTGATCAGCAGATTAAGAATCGCCTGCTTGAGCAGATTCACGTCGACCCGCGCCGGCATCGCGGCAGGAGCGGGCGCGAAGTCGAGAGCGATTTCCGAGGCCTCGGCCTGCGGGCGAAAGAACTCCACGACCTCGACCACCACCTGGTTCAGGTCGGCCGCCACGGGCTTGAGCTGCTGCCCGCGAACGAAGTGCAGAAAGTCTTCGAGAATCGACTCCAGCCGCCGCGTCTCCTTCAGCAGCGTCGCCACGCGCTTGCGGCTGCGGCGGGTCACGTCGAGCGTCTCGGATGCGATCGGCGAAACCAGATCGCGCGCCTCCATCTCGCCCCAGTCCTCGTCAAGCATCTGCAGGTTCATCCGCAGCGTCGACAGCGCGTTGCGAATCTCATGCGCCAACCCGCCCGCCGCCACGGATAGCTCGACGATGACGTTTGACTTGGCGATTTGCGAATCGGACATATCACCTTCGCCTCGCTGGCGCTTCGAGCTTGGAATGCTGGCGCTGTGTCAAGCCAGTGGCGCGAAAAATCCCCCGGCGACCAGGCCGGGGGATTTGTGAAGCCGTTTAGTCAACCAACAGAATCGCCCGTCAGGCCGGCTGCGCTTCCTGCGATGGCGATTCCTGCTTCTTCGCCGCCGCCTTCTCCTCCAGCAGCACCGCCTTGCGCGACAGCTTAATGCGCCCCGTGTCGTCGATGAGAATGACCTTGACCTGCATCTCGTCGCCGACCTTGCACACGTCGCTCACCTTCTGAACGAACCCGTCGGACAGCTCGCTGATGTGGCAAAGCCCGTCGGTGCCGGGCGCAACCTCGATGAACGCGCCGAAGTCCTTGATCGCGCTGACGCGGCCGTGATAGATGCGTCCGACCTTCACGCCCACGCTGATCGCCTCGACGGCGTCGTACGCGGCCTGGGCGCCGGCGGCGTCCATGCACGAAATGTTGACCGTGCCGTCGTCATCGATGTCCAGCTTGGCGCCGGTCTCGGCTTCAATGGCCTTGATGCCCTTGCCGCCGGGGCCGATGATCTTGCCGATCTTGTCCTGCTCGACCTTGATCGTCAGCAGGCGCGGGGCCCACTGGCTGATCTCGCGACGCGGCTCGCGGATGGCGCTGAGCATCTTCTTGAGAATCTGCATCCGCGCGTCCTTGGCCTGCTTCAGCGTCTCGACGATCTGCTGGTGCGAGATGTGGCGGGCCTTCAGGTCGAGTTGGATCGCGGTGATGCCCACCTGCGTGCCGGCCACCTTGAAGTCCATGTCGCCGTAGTGATCTTCCTCGCCCTGGATGTCGGTGATGAGCTTGTAGCCGCCCTTGTCGTCGTGAACCATGCCGATGGAGATGCCGGCGACGGGGTGCTTGATGGGCACGCCCGCGTCCATCAGTGCCAGAGTGCCGCCGCAGACCGAGGCCATCGAGCTGGAGCCGTTCGACTCCAGAATCTCGCTCACCACGCGGATCGTGTACGGAAACTGCTCCGGCATGGGCATGACGGCCTGCAACGCCCTTTCCGCCAGGTTGCCGTGGCCGATCTCGCGCCGGCTGACGGCGCCGATGCGCTTCACTTCGCCGGTGGAGAACGGCGGGAAGTTGTAGTGCAGGATGAATTTCTTGTTGTATTCTTCGACGAGGTTGTCGATGAACTGCTCGTCGCGCTTGGTGCCGAGCGTGGTGACGACCAGCGCCTGCGTCTCGCCGCGGGTGAACAGGCCCGAGCCGTGAACGCGGGGAATCATTCCGACTTCGCTGGTGATCTCGCGCAGATCGAGCGGACCGCGCCCGTCGGCGCGCTTGCCGGTCTCCATCACCGACTCTTGAAAGTGCCGCTCGAAAATCTTGTCGAATTCGTCGACCACGTCGACCTGGTTGTAAGGAAGGTCATCGGCCGCGTCCTCGGGAATCATCTCGGCGATGATCTTCGCCTTGATTTCCTTCACCGCCGAGTTTCGCTCCGCCTTCATCTCGCGGACGCGGGCGTTGCGCAGATCGTATTTGTCCGTCAGTTCGCGAATGCGGCGGGCGAATTTCTCATCGCGGCGGACGGCCGGTATGTCCTTCGGCTTGCCGACCTTTTCGCCCAATTCGCGGATCATTTCGACGACCTTCTTGCACTCCACGAACGCAAACGCCAGCGCGTCGGCCATCACGTCCTCGGGCACTTCGAGCGAGGCGGCCTCGATCATGTTCACGCCGTCCGCATGGCCCGCCACGACGATCTCCAGATCGCTCTGCTCGCGCTCGTCAATCGTCGGGTTGACGATCAGGCGCCCATCAACTCGGCCCACGCGAATGCCGGCGGTCGGGCCTTCAAACGGGCAGGAGCTGACCGTCAATGCGGCGGACGCGCCGATCATGGAAAGAACGTCGGGGTCGTTCTGCTGGTCGGAGGAAAGCACCATGCTCTGAATGAGCACTTCGTTCTTGTAGCCCTCGGGAAAGAGCGGGCGGATCGGCCGGTCCGTCAGCCGCATGGTGAGGATTTCCTTTTCGGACGGCCTCGCCTCGCGCTTGAAAAAGCCGCCGGGGAACTTGCCGGCGGCGTACATCTTCTCGCGGTAATCGACCGAGAGGGGGAAGAAGTCGATGCCCTCGCGAGGGTTTGCCACGACAACGGCACTGAGCACCATCGTCTCGCCGTAGGTGACGACGACGGCGCCATGCGCCTGCTTCGCCAGCTTCCCAGTTTCGATCTTAAGAGTTCGCCCGCCGATATCCCGCTCAACGCTGTGAATCGCCATGTGTTCCCTTGCCTACCGGGGTTAGATTTTCCGTCAGACTGACAAACAGCCTGTTTATTCCAAATGCCATTCGATGCCCGCCGCACACGCGCGCGATGTGGGAATCGCGCTGCGGCATCCAGTTGCCGCGCGGTGGAAATCGTGAAAATCGACGTGAAAAAAAGAGAAGATTCGGCCGGCCTGATCCACGCGAGCCGCGAGGCTACTTGCGCAGACCGAGGCTTTCGATGGTTTTCTGATAGCGATCGCGGTCGGTCCTTGTCAGAAACTTGAGCAGTCCGGATCGGGCGCCGACCATTTTCAGAAGACCCCGTCGAGAGGAGTGATCCTTCTTGTGAGTCTTCAAATGATCGGTGAGCTGCTGAATGCGGCCCGTGAGGAGAGCGATCTGAACCTCGGGCGAACCCGTATCCTTCTCGTGGCGGCGAAATTGCGTCACCACGCCCTGCTTGTGTTCTTCCGTCACTGTCATTTGAAAACGCTGCTCCTCGCGCTCAAGCGGCTGATTCGATGTTCGCCGATTGCCAGCCTATCCGGCAACCCTCATCTTCATCCGTTTCGTCGATTTTGGACGCAGGTTAGTGCAGACCGGCGATTTTCGCAAGTGCCGTTTTTTCAGAACCCTCCACGGAAGTGGAGGGCCATTGTAATTCACGAATAGGTTCCGGATTCGAATGGCTCGCCACACGCCGCTGCAACGGCCGCTTTCAGCAAGGACATCGAAGGCGCTTAGCCTAACCTCTTGTTTTTCCGAACCTTACCAACGCTCTGGCTCGCGGTAGTCCCGCCCCATCAGGCCGGCCACAATCTCGATCAAGCGCTCGGTCGCAAACGGTTTACTCAGGTATTCATCCACCCCTAGCGAGCGGGCATACAACTCGTGGCGCTTTCCCTCGTTGGCCGTGATCATGATGATGTGCGGCTTCGAGCCGGGGACCGCGTTTGGCTTGATGGTTTCCATCACCAGAAAGCCGCTCTTCTTGGGCATCATCATGTCCAGGACGATGACGTCCGGCTTGAGCCGGTTCGCCATCTCGACGGCCTTGTTTCCATCGTTTCCCATGGCCACCTTCGCGCCATTGGATTCGAAGGCGACGCGGACGCTGGTCAGGATGTCCTGGTCGTCGTCCACGACCAGGACGTTCACACCTTCAAGATTCGCCGGCATGGCTCGGCCTCCTCAATGGAATGGCGCGACTTTTTCGAGAACGCGCGGGGCGAAGAAGTATAGGATTCACGGCCGCGGGGAGCAAGCAGTCCCGCTCAGTGGTCGCCTCGGATGCATGCGGACTCTTGGGGGGAGGAAAGCATCCAGCCGCGATGCAGCGACGGTGCCGTTTGCATGGCAGCCGTCCCGTCTTACCGCCGCGGCCCGTCGCCCAGGTCGTCCTCGGTCATGACCGCGAACTGGCGGCCCTGCAGCAGCTTGATCGCGGTCTCGATCTCGTCGGTGTGAATCGCCAGCGCCGCGCGGCCCGTCGGCCGGGTCAGGAGCGGGTAGGCGTAGTCGATGTTGACTTCGCCGGCCAGCAGCGCCGAGCAGATCGAGCGCAGGCCGTGGCCATGCGGCACCTCCACCACCACCAGCTCGGTCTCGGTGAAGGGAAACGACTTTTCCTTCAGGCGCTTGATCGCCTCCTCGTTGTTGTCGCAGATCAGCCGCACGATCGCGCAGTCGATGGCGTGAACGACCGACATGCCCACGACGCGAACGTCGGAGCCTTCGAACGCCTGGAACAGCCGGAGCAGCGCCCCGACGCGATCGTCCAGAAAAACGGAAATCTGCCGCACGGTCGGCGAACGAAACGTTTCAGCGGGCTCAAAACCGTATTGCGTTGGCATGACTGAATTCTATCGGCTCAGGCCGGTTCCTAAAACAGAAATGTTGGTACGAAGCCACGCTCCGCGCAGGCAAAAACGGCCGTGGCGGCCCCTACCCTCCGCCACGGTCGCTACAACAGGTGCTTCTCTCCCCCTGCCGGCTCCTCGCGTTTCCCCCCGGAAAGCGATGGAGCTTTCGCGGATGCCCCGCTACTGCTCCTCCCCGTTCGCGTCGCTTGCTCGACAGGCGGCCAATCGACGACGCCGCCCCTCCCATGTCCTCTCCCATCAGACCGCGGTCGAAAGTCGATTCGCGGCCGCCTGTCGGATTTTCCGTATGCGCGGATTCCTCCGCGGTCGCGCGGCGCTTCGGCCGCGCGCACCCTGTCTGCGAAAAATGCCTCTTTCCTCAGTTGTTAGATCAGTCAGGAATCGGCGCGAGACGTCTGCGCCGACTCATTTGGAAGTGGTGGGAGAGACGTGCGAGGTCAACCGCTTCCACGCTCACCGCGCCCGGACTTCTCGAATCCGCGGCGGCCGAACGTCACCTTCCGAATGAGTTCTTCGTGACGCGAGAGAAACGCTTTAATGAATCCGGCTTCCCTCGTCGGCCCAAAGGCCCCTATCGGACGGCTCGAATGATTGTTTCCTTGCCGATTCAAAAGGCAAGTTCTGTGTGGGTTTATTTTTGTTTGAGTTGGCTGGTCAAGGTCGCGAACGGGAATTGCGCCAACCGGTTTCTTTGAGGTCAGAGTTGCGAACCTCACTCAGCCGGCTGTCCAGGTTGATAATTCGGTGGTCGGGGATAATCCGGCTGCCAGATGGTGCCGATGGTTTGGTGCGCAAGTTTGGTGTCATAGTAGCCGGAGGCCGCATGACCATCGGCAAAGCCGAGGTTCCATTTTGAAAAGCTGCGATGCCAACCTGGCCGTCGCGGAGTGTTGGAAGGACCATTGTTAGGAAGCCCCGCGCCGTAAGTCGCGCTGTAGAAACCCTGTTCGACCCACATAATGAACCGCGAAGCGCTGCCGCCGCTGAGTTTTCGGGCGATCCATCGGTTCTGCTTTTCGTATACCTCATTCGGAGTCCCATTGGGGTATTTCGGAGTTGGTGGTCCCGGGATCAATATTCCAGTGAAGTTTGAACTCCCCGCATAACCCTGGAAAAAACGCGTGTTCAACGTGTAGCTGCTGCCATTCGCCTGCCAGGACGAAACCGGTTCCTCTGCAACGCCTTCGGCACCCTGCCCAATGATGCCGGTCTTGTTGGATCGGTCCGCGGGACACTTGTATACGTCGATAATTGCATTGTCCTGAGCCGTCGCATCGACGAACTTGTTGAGAGGCCGCACCTGGGCGGGATACAGCGAACTGTCCACGCCGACGTTGCCCACGGTGGCGTTGACAATCGGCGCCTTGAATCCACCGAAGACCCAGGGCGTCATGACCTGGGGACCATATTGCGCAAATAGAGCTGTCCAAGGGGGCTGGTACCAGGGAATCAACTTCAGGTCTTCCTGAGCATCCATGTACATGGCGGTGGCTTGCGCGATCGACCGGAGGTTCGCGAGGCATTTCGCCTTCGTTCCCTCCGACCTGGCTTTGCTCAGTGCGGGAAGCAATATGGATATCAGCAGAGCGATGATTGCGATCACCACCAGAAGCTCGATCAGCGTAAATGCCCGTCTAGGCGAGCGGGAAGAACCTCCGGACTTGATGCATAGGACGTCGGACATGAGAGAATCTCCACCCAAGGACACGGAACCCAACTCCACACTTCGCTGCAGCAACGTCGAATGGCTTCTAACGTAACGGCACCGGCGGCTCATCCGCAGCTTCCTCTTCTTCAGGCGGCACTTCGGCGTCCGGCTTACACTTTGTGCAGACGCCGGTCGATCCGGGAACCTCCGGACCAAAGAACTTGGTCTGGCATACCCCGCACACGATATAGCCGTAGGCTTTCATCGCCTTGCACTTTTGGCACTCGATAGGGGGAGCCCCGTTCACTTTCTCCAGGGCCGCGGTTGATTGCGAAAGCGTCAGGTCAAAGACGTGACCGCAATCGGCGCACATCCATGAAGACTCAGGCCCCTCGTCCGGCGGCAACGCCTCTTCGCCGCCGCCGAAAAGAAAAAAGATCGCGGCCGCCGCCGCGAGCGCGACGACGATAATGCCGATTTTGACTGATTTCACCGCTTTGACACCCACACCAGAACGACACTAACTTCACACACCCACGCAAATTATAATCGACGGGCCCGAACGCTGTCCAGCCGCGACCTTCCAATAAATCGAGTTCGCCCTGTTTAGCCGGCCGGACACGGCCCCGGCGAGCGCGGAGAAGCGTTTTTCGCTCGATCATGTCCCTGCACGCATAAAAGGCGTTCCTTCTCCCATCACCCGGACCTTTCGGGTCTGGGCTAAACGGGCGCTACCAGAACTGCCAATCCCCGGCGCGCACGACGTAGACGTAAAGGGCCAGATTGGTGATTGCGTGGGTCAGCATCAGGCAGGTAATGCTGCGAGTGTAATAAAAAAGCCCGTTAAACAGCACCCAGCACAGGATGCTGACCCCCCAGTTCGCAGGGTGTTGCACGACCGACAGCAGTGATGTTCCGAGAAAGGAAAACAGGGTGAACCGCCCGAGAGGCACGGTCTCAAAGCGATCCCATCTCACAAAGGCCCGCAACAGGAACCCCCGCCAAAATAATTCCTCGACCACCGGCACGATCGTTATCGCCCGTGTGATTTTCAGGACGACGTGTGTCCAAAAGGACGCCGGAGAGGCGAACTGCGCGGAAACATCGACGATCGCCGAGGCATCCGGCGGCGTGATCGTCACAAACGGAAACGTCCCGCCGAAAGTCAGGGTTCCACCGAGATTCACGCCGCTCACCCACAGGGACTCCAGCCAATGCTGTCCCGCGACCCACATCCATGCCGCGAACAATCCAACGAATAACGCGAGCACCACCCGTGGTGTGCCCAGCGGCGGCCAGTAGTGCCGCATCAGCCAAGTCGCCCAGCCGGCGCCGACGATGTGAAACCCAATCGCGACGTGACGAAACACGTCGTCCTTCGGCGCGAAGTCGATGACGAACATCAGGACCAGGTAGAGCATGTACGGCCCCATGAGGGGCAGCCGCGGCTCGGCTCGGACGAGGCGCGCAATCCAGTTGAGGGAATGGTCGGACTCAGGAAGGATTGGATCGGTCATGCAAATTCCGGAAATCGATGAGCGGTCCCGGTCATTCCTCGCCGTCGGGCGGCAAGAGGTGGCGAATGTCGTGGCCGGCGCCGCCTTTCGCCGCGATGCGCTGACGCGCCAGGTCGACTGCGAGCTTGATCGCCGCCTTCATCGACCCCGGCTCGGCCTTGTTGCGTCCGACGATGTCATAGGCCGTTCCGTGATCCACGCTGGTGCGAATGATCGGCAGACCCAGAGTCACGTTGATGGCACGGTCGAAGGCCAGCAGCTTCACCGGAATCAGCGCCTGGTCGTGATACATCGCGACCACGCCGTCGAACTCGCCCTGCGCCGCCCGCCAGAAGAGCGTGTCGGCGGGATACGGCCCGGATGCCCGGATGCCGGCATTCGTCGCCATTTCCACCGCCGGCCGAATGACCCGCAGCTCTTCATCGCCGAAGCGGCCTTCTTCCCCGGCGTGGGGGTTGAGGCCCGCCACGCCGATGCGCGGCGACGCGATACCGAACCAGTCGCGCAGTGCGTCGTTCAACAGGTCGATCGGTTGAAACACGAGACCGATGGTGAAGGCGTGCCGCAACTCGAACAGCGGGACGTGAATGCTGGCCAGCGCCACGCGCAGCGGCCCGCCGACGAACATCATCGTCACCCGCCGGCTGCGGAAACGCTGGGCGAGCAGTTCGGTGTGGCCGGGGTAGGGGTATCCGGCATGTTGCCAGGCGGTCTTGTTGATCGGCCCGGTGACAAGGGCGTCGATGCTGCCGGTCCATGCGTCGCGCATCGCCTCTTCGAGAAAACGCATGGACGCCCGCCCGCCCTCTGCCGATGCCACTTTTGCGGCACGCGGCGAAATGCTGAACTCGTCAAAATCCGCGACGATCACCGTGCCGCGGGTATCCAGAGCGGCCTCGTGCGGCACGCGCCGCCAATACGGCAGCAGTTCGGCCGCATCGGCGGCATAGGCGATCTGCTCGTGCAATCCATAGACGATGAACCGCGCCCGCTCCCGCAGAGAATGATCGGCGAGGGCCTTGACGATCACCTCGGCCCCGATGCCGGAGGGGTCGCCCATCGTGATTCCGATGATCGGCCGCGATTCACCTTTGTCTTCGTAGGGAGGCATTGGAAATCAGTGCAGTCCTTGGCGCAGGGGCGTGTCGCCGGTTGAAGCGCCGTTTTCCGCCCGCGCCATCCGGCGGAGGTATTCCACAAGGGTCCGGGCGAGGATGTCGGTTTCGACGTTGACCCGAGCGCCAGGGCGTTTGTTCGCAAGCGTGGTGTTCTGAAGGGTCGTCGGAATTAGCGCCACGCTGAATTCATTGTCCGCCAGCGAAGCGATGGTGAGCGACACGCCGTCGACGGCGATCGAACCCTTGGGCGTGACGTATGCCATCGATTCGGCATCGATCTGTATCCACCAGACGCTCTCCCGCTCGGACTCCTCAACCCGGCTCACTCGGCCGACGGCGTCAACGTGCCCCTGCACGAAATGCCCGTCGATGCGATCGCCGACCGCCAGCGACTTCTGCAAGTTGACGCGGTCGCCGGCCTTCAGGTCGCCCAGCGTGGTTCGCCGCAGCGTCTCGGCGATGACGTCAAAATCGGCGACGTTTCGGTCCTTATTTGTCAGCGTCAGACAAACGCCGTTCACGGCCATGCTCGCGCCTCCGGGAACGTCGGACCAATAGTCCGCAGCCTCTACGCGCAGGACGCGGCCGCCGGCGGCGGGTCGCGCCTCTCGAAGGGTCCCGATTGCATCGACAATACCGGAGAACATTTCACCACGTCGGTCAGGCGTCAACGACACGCCTTTATCGTATCGGTTCAGACAGAGGTGGGCCACACGCGCTCCCGAGGCCGCGTTTCGTTTAGCCCAGACCTGTAAGGTCCGGGAGATCAAGAGTGAGCGTTTGCATGGCGCGAGATGCGATTCTTTGATGGGTGCTTCATCTGCGATCGCCGCTGCCTGCCGGGCCGCGGCTAAACGTGACCGGTAAAAAAGACACCCGCACGGTTCATGGAACCGCGCGGGTCGTCACACAATCTCTTGCAATCGTTATTTCGGCAGAAAGTGCTTGCGTCGTGAAGCACCGTTGCGAAAAGCGGCAATCGATCAGATCAAAGTAACTGACCGGGGTTCGGGCCGCCGTTGTTGCCTCCGGTGTTCGAGCCGGGGTTACCGCCCTCAACGCCGCCGAACACCTGACCGAGCAGATCACCCAACTGGCTCGGATCGAACTCGCCCTCTTCGTCTTCGTATTCGCTGCCATCAAAGGCCGCGCCCAACTCCTCCAGGCCTTGCACCGCTTCCGGATTCGTCTCGGCCGTCTGGGCCAGGACCTCGAAATCTTCAAGCGTATCCAGTTCGTTCGCCTTCAGAAAAACCGAGATCGCGTCGGCCTGGGGCACGGTCAGAGCTGCGCCGTTGTAGCCCGGATTCGACCCCTGAAGGATCTCCACCGCCGCCTGATTTAGAATAATGATTTCCCCGCCCGTCAATTGTGAAATCTGGCCGCCCAGCACCTTTGATCCGGCCGAGAGAATGCTGTCGCCGAAGCAGCCGGCGACGGAAATCGCGGATGCGGACAAGAGAAACGCGCAGAACTTGGTTCGAATGGACTTCATTTTTCCCCCTCAGAAATCGTTGCCAGCTACCTGTATCCATACTGCACCGCCGTGACATTCACGGCCGATGCAACGCACTCGCTCTATGGCACGTCAAAGGTCAACAGAAAGTCGACCAGCCGGTCGCCCTCGGTTGTTTCCGGAATGGCCGCGGCCGTCCGGATGGCCTCACGCTTTTCTTCGTCGGTCAGACGCTCGTCGTTCTGAATCTGACCCAGCGCTTCGAGTGATAACCCCTCGACCAGGTCGGGCAGCTCGGGCCGCAGCCGTTCAAAGCCGCACCCGGCGTGCATCGACATCAACCCCGTCAGGCAGAAGATAGAACTGGCCGCCAGCCGCTGAATCCCTCGACGTACCATAAGAACCCCATGCACCCGCGGCATTGCCGCGAAGCTCCGTCCGTTCTGTGATGCTCGTCTCAATATCCCTGATGAGAATATCGTCGTTAACCCCCGCGCGCCCGAACCCGCCCGGCCGACTTCCGCTCGCAGTTATCGGGACTTAGAATCGTAGGGCGATGAATCCCTCTTTCACAATACCCCGCCGCCGTCGCCCCGGTTTTGTCGTCGGAGTCATCTTGTTGATTGCGTCGCCGGTTGGTGCCTTACATGCCCAACAGCAGGACGATTCTCAGCCTACGGAGGCGAGAGACGCCGCAGTGAATAACGCACCAGTGAAATGCGAGGGCCTGCTGAGCGAGGCCGGTAGTGCAACGTCCCCGATCGATGAGATCAAGGCGAACCTCGCCGCCGCCCGATGCCTGCTTGTTCACGAGGCCGCCCAACCCCTTTCG
>DATMEE010000357.1:0-7693 GCA_035557035.1 Phycisphaerae bacterium | reverse complement strand
ATATCGAAAAAATCAAGGACATCGTCTGCGACCTGAGAAAACAGGAAATCGCCGCCGAAAAGGTCCTGATCGATCGCACCGCCGCCCAGGCCGCCATCGACGAAGCTGCCGACGCTCGCGTCGAGAATACTGAAAATGAGTTGTCCGACGACGAGAAGCAGAATCTTCTGCGAGATTCGATCCGCCGTGTGTACGGCCTGCAAGTCCAACCACCTCCGTTTCGTACAAATCCACCAATGCAGTCCACCGAATCCCAGCTTGGACCTGTCCCACAATCGGCCGTGGCAGACGCCAACGCACCGCAACAGCCCTGCGAAGTGTCCGCCAACTCGTCCTGATTTCAGTGCGAACAGTCAGGCAATCGCCGCCGGCGCGAGACTTTTCATCACTGCGCTCGTCAGGGTGACGACTTTACGATGGCTTTGAGGGAGCCGCGCCGGCGCCGGGTGTGGTTTGGACCGAACCGGCTGGTTCGATTAAAATCCCGCTTGCGTCTTCGCGTCTTTCTCAAACGCGCCGAGCAAAAAAAATTCGGCGAATACCCCAGGGGCCCGACATCATGACCGACGAAAACGACATCCTCGATCTCGACGTGGACATTCCCTCCCCCAAAGGCCTCAAGGTCACGACCGACAAGCCTTATCGCATCCTCGTCGTCGCCGATTTTGCAGGCACCGAAAAGGGAACCGTCTCCGGACCGCTCACCGATCGCATCGTCGAGATCGACAAGACCACGTTCGACGACGTCATGCGTCAGGCCGCGCCCTCCGTCTCGTTCACCTTCGCCGATCCCCTCGCATCCGGCAGCGTCCTGGCGGAAGCGACGGTGAAGGTCAGCTCGATTCGCGACTTCGATCCCGCCGCCGTAGCGGCCCAGGTCGGCGCGACCGCGCGTCTGATGAAGGTCCGCGAAAAGCTGGTCGATCGACTGCTGGGAAAAGCCAGTGCCGCCGACGTAACCAAGGCCGCCGAAGCCGCGGCGGCGGGGGACGCAAAGCTGGCCTGGCTGAAGGACTCGCTGAAGTCCGCGCCCGCCGCCAAGCCCGCCGATCCTGGCGCCGTCGACCGCCTCATGAGCCAGTTGGACTTGGGCGACGATCAAAGCGCCGGATCGGCTGCACCGCCGCCCAAGAGCGCGATCGGCTCCGTCGTTGCCGGGGCGGCCGGTGGGGCGGGCGTTCCGGCGGAAGAATCCGCCGCCGTCCGTCGAACCCTCAATGAAATCGATCGTGTCGCCGCCGCCTGGCTTAACACCGTCCTGCATTCCACCGAGGTTCAGTCGCTCGAATCCATCTGGCGATCGATCGCATTTCTTGTCACCAACATCGACTTCCGAAAGGGCGTTCGACTTTCGCTGCTCCATGCCCATCGTGGCGAAATGTCTGCGCGATTCATTTCGCTCCTGATTGATCCGGTCTTCGACGCTGGGGCCGATGCCCCGGATCTCATCGTCGTCGCCTCGACTTTCGGCGCCGCTGCCCCCGACTGGGAACTCCTCGACGAACTCGCTCAGCACGCCGCCAGCATACCCGCCGTCACCCTCGTCCCGGCGGGGCCGGGCTTCTTCGGCGTTAAGCACGCCTGGCAGGTTCCGACTCTCCCCGCGCTTGGCAACATGTTCGACCAGTGGCAGTTCGCCAAGTTCAAGACCCTCCGCGATCAACCCTACGCCCGCATGTTGGGCATCGTCTTCGGCCGCTGCCTCCTCCGCGAACCCCATGCCAAGACCGATGCAAAGAATCTGGAGTTTGCTTTCAAGGAGGACGGAACGGTCGATTCGGCCTTCCTCTGGGCCGAGGGCGTCTTTGTCGGTGCCATAACTGTGGCACGAAGCGTCGCCGAGACCGGCTGGCCCGCCGGCATCTCCGGCTATGCTCGCGGCCGCGTCGAAGGGTTTACCTCCGCGATGGGGGGCAAGGACGGCCAGAAAAAGATCGGCCCGTCCGATACCCAGATGATCCAGTCAAAGATCGAGGAATTCGCCGCCGTGGGCGTCAACTGTGTCGTCGCACTGAAGGATCAGGAGGACGTTCTATTCTGGAATGGCCTCAGCGCGGGCCGCCCGTTCAAACCGGAGGTGAACGACCTCCTGGAGGTCAGCCTGCCGTATCAATTATTCGCGACCCGTTTGTCTTCGCTCCTGTTCGATCTCAAGCCGCACCTGGCCGGCAAGGGCGAAGCCGAAATCGAAAGGACCGTTCGAACGCACGTTCAAAACTGGCTGCAGATCGACGACTCGCAGGCGATGGTCGCCATCAACGTGCAGACGCGCGCGGCGGAAGGCGATCCCAGTGCCATCGAACTGGCCCTCACCGCGACGCCGCCCGCGACGATTCTCCCCAGCGGCATCCCCGTCGTGATGGGCTACAAGATTCCGCGTTAGGACGCGCAGCGAAGTAGCGTCCGCCGTATCGGCGGACGGCGGCTTGCCGTTTGGCGGGCCTCACATGTGACGAATGACGATAACGTTATCGGGAAGAAACTCGAGGACCTTTTTCACGTCGTCCCAGTTAAGCTGTCCCGGCCCGCAGCCAGGCCGCGGCAACAATGTCTTGGCTTCGCCGACGATCGCCGCGAGCTGCTTCGCGCTCCGATCGATGATCGCCAGGCTCGGCCCGGCCCAGGCGTATTGCTGCATGGGAAACGACAATAGCCCCGGGCGTAACACGTGAACGTGATTGCCCCGAGACTTGATCAGATGGCCCAGATCGATGTCCAGACCCGAGAATTTCCTCGCCGCCTCGGCCGCGATGCCGGCGTCCATGATGGCCGTTCCGTCAGGCGAGGTCGCGCCGGTGGTCGGAATGCACCGGAACTGCGCCGATTCAATCCACAGGTTACAGTCCTTTTCAATCATAGAAAGCTTCAGGCGGCGTTAAGGGCGCGGCGACGCCATAACGCAACGGCTATCACCATCTTACGTTCAATATCGGCGATGGAAAGTGCCGGCATTTGAAGTGGCCTCAAACGACTCACCCAACCCCAACGCAACATAAGATACCTTATGGGACGTTCGGGTGGGGAGGGAAATATGGAATGACCATGCCGAGCAGCGCCAATTCCTGCCACACTGGCGCCATGTGCCTGCGTGAACGTCAAGTGTGCGCTTCACACCGGGCGTTGTATTCGCGTCGGAAACTCGTTGAACCGGCCGGTTGGCATCGTTATATTGAATCTCACAGGGTTGTCAGATTCGCTCCGATCATGTTGGGTAACGTCCGGTATCATTGTGCCCGGTGCGTCGAGTGTACGGGATTTCCCGACTTGGACGCGGGCGTTGGGTTCGGTTTTTCGCTTTGACAAGGAGATTGACATGCGTGCGGCAGGATGGATCGTGCCCCTTTTCATCCTCTTTTTTGATACGGCCCTCCGGGGCGATCTGACCGTGGGCGACAAAGCGCCGCCGGTGACAGCTCTCAAATGGTACAACCTCCCCGATGGCATGAAAACGGTCAAGCCGGCCGACCTGAAAGGCAAGATCACAATTGTCGAGTTCTGGGCGACGTGGTGCGGTCCGTGCAAGGCCCAGATGCCGCACCTGATCGAGATACAGGACAAGTACAAGTCAAAAGGTGTCATCCTTTTGGCGCTGTCCGCCGAGCCGGAGACTGTCGTTTCCCGTTTTGTCAAAGAGCGGGAACTCCCCTACGTGATCGGCGCCGGGGCCGAGGCCGCCAACACCCGATACGGCGTGCAGGGAATTCCCAGGAGTTTCCTGGTGGACCCGGAAGGAAAGATCGCATGGATCGGGCATCCTGCCGCGATGGATCCGGAACTGAAAAAGCTGCTTGCGAAGAGTCCGGCGAAAGGCAGGAGTTTTCTGGTGGCCGGTTCACCAAAGGCGCTTTTCAAAAGGGCGGAGGCCAACTTCAAGAAGAAAAAGTACGACAAGGCCCTGGCGATCTATAAGGAAGTCGCCGGTGATTATGCCCACACCAAAGAAGGCAAGGCTTCGAAAAAGAAACTCAAGTCGATTCGAGGCGACAGCGAGATCATGGCCAAGATCAAGCGCGCCCGTGCCGAGCGCAAGGCGGATGGCTTGCTACGCGCCGCCCGCGCCCTGCTCGAATTCGGCGATCGGCCGGATGCAGTCAAGTACTTTCAGCGCATTCTGGACAAGTACCCCGACACCAATGCAGCAAAACAGGCGCTCGACGAGATCGAATCGGCCAATGGCGGCGGCGATCCCGACGGCGAACAAACCGTCAAGAAGCCCTCCAGGAAGAAACAAGGAAAGAAAATCGCGGCCATCGACGAGGATGACGATTCAGATTCACAGGAAGAGGATGGCGACTCGGAAGAGGAATCCGACGATGAGGAATAGCACCTGAGTCGCCAACCGCTCAGGCTTGATTCCGCAATGCGTAAGCGATCGAGAGACATTCATTAGACTGGAGGACCCCCAATGTCATCACCAACCAAGACCCTTCGGTCTGTGTCAGGCTCTTTCGCCTTCCTGCTGGCCGCGGCCGGGATTGCCTACGCGGGCGGCCATACCTGGCGAGTGAACGAAGTTTTCAGCAACGCCGCGGGAAACATCCAGTTCGTCGAACTTCGGGAAGTTGGCGGAGGAGCCAACGAAACCGGCATAGTCGGTCGAACCGTGACCAGCACGACCAGGAGCTTCACTATCCCCGGACCCGCGCCGTCGGCCCCCACCAGCAACAAGACCCTGCTTTTCGCCACGCCTGATTTTGCCGCCCTGCCTGGCGTGCCGACGCCCAATTACATCTTTCCGGCCGGGAGCGTCCCCTTCATTTCGCCCGGCGGATCGGACTCGGTTTCTTACAACCCTTATGACCCGGGCGGCATTGCCTACGCCACGGGCGTTCTTCCCACCGACGGCGTCAAATCCCTCAACGACGGAAATATCATCGCGTGCAATACGCCGAAGAACTACGCGGGTGTCACCGCCACGCTCAACCTCGGGTGCTCCACGCTCGGCGACGTGGACGACAGCGCCGTGCTGGACGGCGGAGACATTGCCGGATTCGTCCGGTCCAAGCTGGGCGTTCCCGATGTCGACGACAACCCGGCCTGTGCGGAGTATTGCACAGGAAGCCTGGCCGCGGATATCAACGCCTTCGTTAATGATCTCCTGAACTGATCGACCCTCGATGGTCAGGTTTCCCCCCCTGAGTCGCCTTCGCATGCGGCGATCCCTGCTCATACTTGTCTTGGTCAATGGGCTTAGCTGCGCCAACCCGGTGCCTCTGTCTTGTCAGCAATGCGCGGCGGCCAGGCTCACCAATCAATGGTGCGACGCCTGCAACGTCGGTTATGTCGCCGGCGTCCCGATCAAATCCAAATTCCTGTTCGAAACGCTCGATGCGCACGGCCACGATCTGGTCGCGGCGAACTTCACTTGCCCGACGTGTAAAATCGCGATCGCCACTGAAGGATTCTGTGAACCCTGCCGCATCGGATGGATCGACAAAAAGGCCTACTTTTCCCGACTGACCTATCACCTCGCCAAGGGCGTGGCGAAAGACCCTTCGACTCTCTCTTGCACCGTCTGCCGCAAGAACTCGGAAACGTACGGCTGGTGCGAGCGGTGCGGCCACGGGATGGTCGGCAACGTCGAAGTCAAGTCGCGGGCTGATTTTGAAGGCGGACGGCGCGGCTACGAGCTGATGATGACGGCCATCGAGGCGTCTGGGCGCTGCGAAATGTGCGGGCAAGTCATCATCACCGATGGCTCATGCTTCGTCTGCAAAATTAGCTACAAAGATGGAAAGGCCGTCACGCCGACGACCGCACCGTCCGTCGCCAACCCCGGTGTTCGCGGCGGACCGTGAGACGGTTCACGGGAAACGGATGGCGGCGTGGCGGACGTTCCGACGATAAGCAGTGCCATCTTAGTGGCCCTCACCGCCCTTCCAAGCCAGCGATTGTCGCACTACACAGGACTCTATCGGAGCGCGGCTCCTCAACGGGAAGGGGTTCCCGTTTGAGTGGGTGCGAGAAGGGATTCTCGCACCAGGACCTCATGATCGCATCGATCACCCTCCTGGATGAAAATCCTCTCGCGACGTCGATCGCCCGGCACCGCCGCCCCTACGGTGCGGGCATTGGCTGGGCGTCGCTGTCCACGGGTTCCGCTTCGCTCCACCCGTGGCTACATCCCGTCGCCCCGATAGGGCGAAGAGATGGCACTCACGCGCATTTGAGATTTCAGATTTCAGATTTGAGAAATGCGGTTTGAAGGCACACGCCTCAATGCGCGAGCGCCGGGGCCGGTGTTGTTTGGGGGGTGGTTGAAGGGGCGGCGACCGTCGAGGGGATTGGTTCCGAAACTGCGGCGGGGACTGGTGCCGGGGTCGTGGCGTTCGTTGCGGCCGGGCCGACTACTTTGGACATGGTCTGGGTGATTTTTTCGCCGAGGGTTTCGGGGGTGAAGGGTTTTACGACGTAGTTGTTCACGCCGGCTTTCAGGGCTTCCAACACGCGCGACTTTTCGGCCTCCGTCGTGACCATGATGATCGGAAGCTTGTTGTCGGTTTCGCGCACTTTGCGGATGAGGGCGAGGCCGTCCATGTTGGGCATGTTCCAGTCGACGAGCAGCAGGTCGGGGCGCTGCTTGGCGATGGCCTTGAGGGCCTGGAGGCCGTCGGAGGCCTCGGTGACTTCGGTGTGGCCGAGCATCTTGAGGGTATTTTTCTGGATGTTGCGGATGGTCCGCGAGCTGTCGACCAGCAGAATCTTGAGACTCATGTATGACTCCCCTGCCGCTGCCGCTCTGCCGTTTCGCCGGCCCTGGTCCGCGCGCGGGATGGCGGGCCGCACGTTATTGGTTTTTCGGCGGTTTGAGGGCAGGGGGTGAGGCGTTGAAGGGGAGAAGCTGCTTATCGGAATTTCGGGGCGCTAAGTGAGGTTGCAAGCGGACGCAGACTCGTGCGACATTGGGCCTGAAGGCGATGGAAAAAGCGCGTTGAAAACGCGCTGGCGTGTCTGTGTGTGGATCGTCCGCGTACCAGCCGTACAACGACTGTTTTGAAGCGCTGCGGGAAAAACCGCTGAAGCGGTTTGTGTACTGTTTCAGCGTTGTCGTTTTAGTGGCGTGGCTGCGGGCATCATAAGAACCACTGGGCCGCGATCCCGATCGGAATTCGCCGTCCGCCGAGACGCGGACGCTACGTCAGAATCAGGGCAACTCCGGTTTCGCGAAGCGCAGCAGATATGAGAGGTTGGGACCGCCGTGTCCGCAGGGGCTGGGCGATTTGAGGTTGGCGAAGAATGATTCCGTCAGGTTATCCGGCCCCCCCACCTCCTTGATGGCGGTTCGCAGGTTGTCGAGAGGCCGTAGTTCGAAGTATTTGGTTTCGGGGAGGTCGCGGAACTGGGAGGGCGAGCAGCGGCAGAGCAGCGTCGTGATGCGGGCATCTTCGCGGGCGAGGTAGACGAAGGGGCCCATGGGCATGGGGCCGTCGTCCATGACTCGGGCGATGAGTGCAGATGGCGTGGCACCTAGGGCGGACTCGGCGGCAAAGCGGCGTTTCGGCGGTGGTCTCTCTCTCTCGGCGGCGGCGTCTTCGAGCGTGCGGGAGACGTAGAGGACGCAGAGGTCGCGATCGTCGCCCATGATTTCCCAGATCAGGGGGAAGCCGTCGGGGCCGATGGTGGCGCGAATGGCGCGCCAGCGCTGGTCGATTGGGCAGTCGTCGTCGCAATCGAGCCACCAGAGAAATGTGAG
>DATMEE010000356.1:0-3714 GCA_035557035.1 Phycisphaerae bacterium | reverse complement strand
GCGTTTGGAGCGCGAAGGTGTTCGTGCTGTCGATCTCCGGAAGCACGATAATTCGCCGGCCGATGCGGTCCGTGTGTAGTCCGGCGGACAGCGAATCGGCGTCGAGGCGGTGTGCCGAGGGGATGTCGCTCATATCGCGTCCAGGCCGATGTCGAGAATCGGAGCGGAGTGGGTGATCGCGCCGACGGCGATGCGCTCGACGCCCGTTTCGGCGACCGCGCGAATGTTGTCGAGCGTGACGCCGCCGCTGGCTTCCAGCTCGACCTTGCCGCGAAGGCCCCGGACCTCGCGCAGGGCGACAGCCCCGCGCATGTCTTCGGGCGAGAAATTGTCGAGCAGAATCACGTCGATGCCGACGACCTTAAGCAACTGGTCAAACTGCTCCAGGTCGTCGCACTCCACTTCGACAAACGCCGGCTTCGACGGGAGATGCGGAATCCGGTTGAGCATCTCGAACAGCGCATGCGCCAAGCGGCCGGTGGGGATGCCGGCGAGGTGGTTGTCCTTGATCAGCACAGCGTCGTAGAGGCCGATGCGATGGTTGTGGCCGCCGCCACAGCGGACAGCGAATTTTTCAAGCTGGCGAAGACCGGGAGTGGTCTTGCGGGTGTCGTAGATTTTGGCGTGGGTTCCGGCGATCGCTTCGACAAAACGGTGCGTCAGCGTGGCGACGCCGGAAAGATGCTGCAGAAAATTGAGGATCGTGCGCTCGGCGGCGAGCATCTGGCATGTGCGGCCGACGAGCAGAGCGACCGGTTCGCCGGCGGTTGCGGCGGTGTGGTCGGCGTCAGGGCGGAGCCAGTCGAGCGTCACCTCGGGTGCAAGCGTTTCGAGGAGCAGCGGCAGGATCGCGGCGCCACAGAAACGGCCGGACTGGCGCGGCGTGACGTGCCACTTGCCGCGCTCCTGGATCGGGCGCGTCTCGCCGAGCAGATGGGACGTCAGATCGCCATGCTCGCAGAGGTCTTCTTCGCGGGCGAGCTGGATGATCGCCCGGAGCTGATTCGTGTTGAAAGGAGTTTCGCTCATTAGAATTGCAGCGGCTCAGAGTCCTTCGCGCCAATTTCCCTGTTCGTGTCGGAGCGAGGCTCAACACTACGTTGCATGCCGGCGCAAAGGCCGTCGGCAAGGCACCCTTGTCGTTCGGGCCTATCCGAATCGGCCGCGATCCGACGGGGCGCTGGGGTTGAGCAGGTTCAACTGGTAGTCGCCGAGGTATTTCTGCGCCTGGAAGTGCTTGAACAACTCGTCGACGCTGCGGAAGACGCGCGTGGCGGTTTCGGTGATGAAGGGCGAGGGATCCTTTCGCGGCCGCCAGATGACGTAAACCTCCTTGGTGCCCTCGAAGGCGTGCTGCAGCTCGCGCTCGACGCCGCTGGACAGACCGGGAATGCCGCCGGGCAGCTCGGGAATGTAGCTGACGATCATGTCGGACTGGTCGATGAGCTTGAAGTCTCGGGCGTAAATCTGCCCGTCGATGTCTCGCGCCACACCGGTGACATCCGTCACGTTGAATTTCAGGTCGCGGCCGTTGACCTTAAGCGTGATCGTCGTCTCACCTTTCTTGGTTGCCTCGCCAGCTTCGAAGAGAAGCCGTTTCTCGTCGAGATCGCCGGGGTCGAAGCAGGTGAAATGCTCCGCGAGCGAGGCGCGGAAGCCGTCGATCTCGGCCAGCACGTCGGGCATGTCCATGACATGCGACATGGGAAAACTGGGATAGATTTTCTTGCGCTCCGGCTCAAACATCAGCCGCACCAGCGACTCGGCCGTGGCATCGTTCTGACCCCGGGCGAGCACGTAGAACGACCCGTGCCGGCCGATGGCGTGGGCGAGGATTTCAGTCGCGAGAATTTCCTCCTCCCGCCAGACCATGATGTCTTTGAGCGTGTGCGGCACGTCGTGGTCGCGAAGCAGCCGCTCGTGAATCGCGTCGACGTTGTCGACGAGGGTGACGTAGAGATCGGCGTTCAGCGCCTTCATCTGGTCGAAGTCGAACGCCTCGAACAGGCCGTGCTTCCAGCGAAACGTGGCGTGCGTGTTGACGATAAGATTGTCGTCGCGCTCCGCGGTGGCGAGGACGTCCTTGAAGACCGCGCGGCGCAGGCTGTTGAGCCGGGTGCGGGGCAGGTCGAGAATGCGACCGGTCCGTACGTCGGGGGCCTCGCGATACATCATGGCGCCGACGTTGGCGACGATGACGGAGTGGCCTCGGGCGGCGGCCATCTGCTGAACCTTGTCGAGGAATGGCCGCTTCTCGACGCCGACCTGCCCGGTGACGACGACGCGGACGCCGTGATGGCCTTTCGTGCCGAAGAGATTGTTTCGCTGAGGCATGGTGTCGCTCCCGTTTTGTCTTACGAAATAGCATAGCGGGGGAAGTTGTGAGTTGCGAGTTTTGGGTTCAATCACGTTCGACGACGTTGGCCATGCAGCGGACCGCGCCGAGGAGATGGCAGACGGGGGAGACGTCGATGGGCTTCACCTCCATGCCGAGGGATTCGTAGGCGCGGCGGGCGGCCTGATCGAGCGCGGGGATTTGATAGATCGGCATGTAAACCACGTGGCGGCGGGTGTCGGCTTCCTGCAGCACGTTGTTATAGGTGACGATAAAGTCGCCATTGCGGCTGTCGACATAGGGAATGCGCGTGATTTTGTAACCCGCGCGCTCGAGGGCGGCGGCGACCTGATCGAAGCGGGCGATTCGCGCGGCCGAGAAATCGGGGCCTTTCGGCTCGGGCATGTCCGGCGCGATGAAGAGCCGTTCGTCGAGGGCCGTGCGCGAAGCTTCGTCAGCCGATGACATGACGTCGGCGGCCAGTTTCGGACTGCCCACCAGGACGTGATTCTCGTCCACTACGGTTACGAACATATCAATGTGACCGACGGGGGGGCGGCCGCTTGCGTCGTTAACCAGCAGGATGCGCGGCGTGAAGAGCCGAGAAAGCTGGGCGAGGACTTCTTCTCGATTGAGCCGATCCGCGTTTTCGGTCACGACGTTGGCGCCGATGAGAACGTGCTTGCCGGCGGCGAGCACATTCCCGCCTTCCAGCACGAGCGGCGTTTCCGCGATATCGAAGGGTCGCTCCGGGTCGTTGAGCAACCGGGGAATCACCCGCTCTCCCGCGCGGCGCTGGGCGTCGAAATTTTGGATGAGTTGGGGAACGAGCCAAATCGACTTCGAATCATTTGCGGATCGTGCCGGCACCGTGGCAATGTATCGGTCGCGCGACCAGATCAGCATCGGGCGATCGACCCGCCGGATTTGCACATTGGCGCGCATCTGGAATCCGGCGTCGGCGATGCGGCCGCGCAACTCATCGCAGGCTTCGGCGCGACTGCAGACAAAGGTAATGCGGCCGCGGACGGACAGGGTGCGGAGCAGATCGTGGATCGGCGTCCGAAGAAGATCAATGAATTCGTCGGGAGCATGAATGATGACGTGCCGAATGCGGCCTTCATATTCGGAGAGCGGAATGAGTGCCCGTGCTTCGGCATTGGCGCCCACGTCGATTCGAAGCGCGGGGACGGAATCCTGAGGCTGATCTGATCGCGGCGACAGAGCCGTGGGCTGATTGGACGAGGGTGGCGGGGGAGATCGGTCGCAGACCGTAAGGAGGAGTGCCAGGAGCCCGAACGACCACGATACACGGATGCGCGGCATCAATCTGTCACCAGTCGAGCGGCGCACGCCACGCATCACGGAAGTCGCGGCTA